>NZ_JBRBAU010000005.1:0-168766 GCF_053480195.1 Corynebacterium guaraldiae
CCAGAACGGTCTTGCCGTCCTCCTTGGAAATCAGCTCAGCGAACAGGGTGTATTCCTTACCCGGAACCAGGTTCTTGTACGTCACCGTATCGTTAACCTTCGCACCAGCAACAACCTGAGTCGAACCCTCAGCAAACTTAGCCTGAGTTCCGATCGACGGCTCTACAGACTCATCGTCTGGAAGACCAGGTTGATCCGGCGGCATAACTCGCTGACCGTGGGGATCTCCCCCTGGCTTCCCATCAGGTCCAATAATGGTGATGTAAGCGCCCTCAGGAGCCTTTGGAACCATCACGGATGGATCACGAACAAATTCGACAGCAAATCCATCACTGTTTCTTGTGGTCTTTATCTCGAAGCCAGTAAGCTGTTTAAACTCTTCTGCACTTCCGCCATCATTCTTGAAGTACGGATACCACTCATTCCCAAATGGTTCGTTGTATTTGTAGTCATCACCGGTAATGGTCAGAGCTGCAACCTTCCGGTGAAGCGAATTAGAACCAAGAAGCGCAGCCAGATATACCGCGTAGGTTCGCACAGCGGCCTTATCGTTTCGCTTGAGTGCATCCTGCTGCTTCATAGCTACATTGATAGCGGCATCCCGGAACTCCTCGGGAATCGGAGCCTTTACCGCAGTTGAAGCATCATATTTACTATTATTCTGCATCGGAATCGAAGCAGTAGCATCGATACACCATGCCCAGCCTACATTGTTGGCCTTATTTCCTTTGTGATAGTAAGTACTAGCCGGTTTTCCGGCCCACACCAGCGGTCCCCAAGATGTATCAGTAACGGGATCGTCAGTCTTTTCACCCATAGTCATATTCGGCTTGAAGTCGGTCGGCTCAGCCGCATCCGCCTTCGCCCAGGGAACGGTGACCATGGCCGCAATCACTGCTATTGCTGTGAAAACAGCAGTAAGGACCATCCACCCCTCTCTGGAGATATTCCTTAATTTACTCATCGTTTCCTCTTCGAATGATATGAATGTCTACAAGTTGCTTTGCACAGCAGTAAGTTTCCGCTGAGACAATCTGAAATCTGGACGTAGGTTTTTACACCCTGACCGGCGATTCTCCTTAAGAATCTCACGTACTCTTATAGTCCACTCAGGATACTATCATCACTCACAGCTAGCCGCAAGATAGTTGATTGCTGCATAACTTTTCCTTATGCCCCCACATGGCGATATTTCAGCAGGTAGAACGTGCTGTGCGCTTGACCTTTAGGCCGCTTTTCGCCAATACGTTCCCCTAAATGTTGACATAGCATATAACCCATATTTTCTTAGATTCCCTCATTTAAGGTTTCTTAAGTTTCTGCATAAGCGTTTCCTTAAGGCGGCGTCGCGCTAACCGGCTTCCCCGGCGGAAGATGGCTCGCACGCATCACTCTGGCCCGCCGACAAGTAGCCCCCAGAAATGCGCAGAAGTGGCCATACGTAACACACGGCCACTTCAATCACATTCAGTACCCCATTCCCCCGTCAAGGCGTAGGGCACCATCCCCCTTAAGTTATAACGTCACTGTTTCTTTAATCGTCGGTGGAGCGGATGAGTTTCGGGTCGACGTCGACAACCGGCTCCGGCACCTCAATCAGCTCAATGTCGGAGACGGCATTGGCGGTCGGCTCCACGGGCTGTGAGTCACCGTGGACGGTTTTATCAGTATTCGGCCCCACAGTGATCTTTCCGGCCGCAAGCGCTGCCCTGTCGCGGGCGGTCTCAACATCCTCGGCGGTCGTAGCCACCATGCCCATGCGGCGGCCAGCGTAAGCCCAGGGCTTGCCAAACAGGCGCACGTCGGTCTCTTCATAGGATAGGGCGGCGTCGAGACCGGTGAAGGAGACGTCATCAAGCTCGGCGTCCGCGTGCAGGATGACCGCAGCACCGGGGCTGACCAACGTCACGTCAATGGGGAAGCCCAGGATCGCGCGGACATGAAGCTCAAATTCAGAGAAGCGCTGCGTGTATCCGGTCAGCATGGCGGTGTCCAAAGGACGCGGCGAGACGGAGGAGAAGTACACCTCATCGCCCGCCACGAAGAGCTCAACGCCGTAGACACCGCGCCCGCCCAACTCATTAGAGATACGCGCCGCAACGGAGCGTGCGTTCGCCAGGGCGTCCTCACTCATCGCCATGGGCTGCCAGGACTCCACCAAGTCACCGTTCTCGTGCCGGTGGCCAATAGGCTCACTGAACCACGTCGCCATCTTGCCCGTAGCCGGGTCAATGGAACGCACAGCAAGCAGCGTGACCTCATAATCAAAGTCAACGAAGCGCTCCACCACCACGCGCTTATTATCGGAGGACACGTGGCGCACCATGGCCCAGGCTTCTTCCACATCCTCTTCTTCCTTAAGAAGGACGTGCCCCTTGCCGGAAGTCGTAATATCCGGCTTCACGATGCACGGCAGTCCCAACTCCCCCACCGCCTCTTTCAGCTCCTCAGCGGACTCAGCAAAACGATAGGCCGTTACGGGCAGGCCGATGCTCTCAGCCACCTCACGCACGCTCTCGCGGCACTGTGTTAGCTCACAGGCCCGCGCCGTCGGCACGACGGTGGTGCCGAATTCCTCGATACGCTTCAGCGCCTCCACCGCGACGGTCTCCACTTCCGGGACCACATAGTCCGGTTTGATGCGCTCTGTAAGCTCCCACACCTTGTGCGGGTCCCTGATGTCTGCGATGTAGCTAAAGTGCGCAAGCTGCTGCGCGGGGGCTCCTGCGTAGCGGTCCACGGCGTGGACCTCCAGCCCTAAGTTCTGAAAGGCAATTACCAGCTGCTTGCCCAGCTCTCCCGCCCCCAAAAGAAGCACCTTGGTGGCGTTTCCCGTCAGAGGGGTTCCGATGTGGCCTGCGATGTCGCCTACGGTAGTCATTCTCGAATTATCGCACACTTCTGGTGCTGCATTGCTTGGCGACGTCCCCCAAACCCCCTTCAGAGGCATTAGAGGCATTAAACCGCCCCGCCTCTCCCGTGCGGTGGTTCCTATAGCCATGTGCACGGTGACACGGGAGAAGTTGGGCGGTTGTTGCGCGGCACCGTCGCCGTTAGGCGGTGCCTGAGGTTCGTTCGTCTTGGACTGGCTGGTGACTTACTGGTCCTGCATGACGTCGTGGCGCACGATGGTCTGGTCACGGCCAGGGCCGACACCAATGTAGGAAATGCGGCAGCCGGAGAGTTCCTCCAGACGCAGGACGTAATCCTGAGCCTTCTGCGGGAGGTCCTCAAAAGTCTTGCAGTCAGTGATGTCCTCGTCCCAAGCCGGCATGGTCTCAAAGATGGGCTCCGCGTGGTGGAACTCGGACTGGGTCAGCGGCATCTCGTCGTAGCGCTTGCCGTCGACGTCATAGGCCACGCAGATGGGGATCTCACCGATGCCGGTAAGCACGTCCAGCTTGGTCAGGAAGTAGTCCGTGAAACCATTGACGCGGGTGGCGTAGCGAGCCACCACGGAGTCATACCAACCGCAGCGGCGCTTGCGGCCGGTGTTGACGCCGATTTCGCCGCCGGTGGTCTGCAGGTACTCGCCCCACTTGTCGAAGAGCTCAGTGGGGAAAGGACCAGCGCCCACACGGGTGGTGTAGGCCTTGATGATGCCCAGGGAAGTCTTAATGCGCGTAGGACCAATGCCGGAGCCGACCGAAGCACCGCCGGCCGACGGGTTCGAGGAGGTCACGAAGGGGTAGGTTCCGTGGTCAACATCCAGCATGGTCGCCTGGCCGCCCTCCATGAGGACGTGCTTGCCGGCATCCAGGGCTTGGTTCAGCTCCAGTTCGGCCTCAATGACCATCGGGCGCAGGCGATCGCGGTAGCTCAGGAAGTACTCCACAACCTGCTCCGGATCGATAGCCTTGCGGTTGTACATCTTCACCAGCATCTGGTTCTTAATGTCCAGGGCGGACTCGACCTTCTGGCGCAGGATGGACTCATCAAAAATGTCCTGCACGCGGATGCCGATGCGGGCAACCTTGTCGGCGTAGACAGGGCCGATGCCGCGACCGGTGGTGCCGATGGCGCGCTTGCCCAGGAAGCGTTCCTGCACGCGGTCCAGAGTCTGGTGATAGGGCGCCACGAGGTGGGCGTTGGCGGAAATCTTCAGGCGCGAAGCGTTAGCGCCGCGAGCTTCGAGGCCATCGATCTCGTCGAAGAGGGCCTCCAGGTTAATCACCACGCCGTTGCCCAGGACCGGGGTGGCGTTTTCAGAAAGAATGCCGGCGGGAAGGAGCTTCAGCTCATACTTCTCGCCGCCGACCACGACGGTGTGGCCGGCATTGTTACCGCCGTTGGGCTTAACCACGTAATCGACCTTGCCGCCGAGGATGTCGGTAGCCTTGCCCTTGCCTTCATCGCCCCACTGGGCGCCGACGATGACGATCGCTGCCATGTTTGGTGTCACTTCCTATTTATTGAAGTCAAATACGCACCTACTTTACCCGGCATGGCGGTACGACGGTGGGTTTGTGACATGGTCATCAGGAATTGATGCGGTGTCGGTACGGGTGGGCTAGACGTTTTCGGTGTTTTCATCGTCGGTGCTGCCGTCGCCTGAGCCCTCCTCATCGAAGTAGATGGTGTCATTGGTAAACATCAACCGCGACTTGTCCGGGGTGCTGACGATGATGCCGTCATCGACAACAGCGATTTGGGCTTCAACATCACCGATGCCGATTCGGTAGAGCCCGTTGCCCTCGATCTTTGTGCCGTTAGTTGGGATTTCATCGTCATACTGAGTGAACTCAGTACTGCCCTCTAGAGGCAGGAAGGTCACCAGGTTGAATTCCATACCCTCCGGCATTGGGGTCTTACCACCTTTGATGGACCAAGTCCCGCCGTCGCCATGCGCACAATCAATGGCGTTGTTTTCTTCAATGATGCCGCAGACCATGTTCCAGCCATCGGCGGAGATGGTGAAGAGCTCTTCGCCGCGGAGGTCTTCTTCATCCTTAGCCAAATCCGCGGACTCGGTTGGTTCCGAATCCACGTCGATGAAGAAGATGTCCGAATCCACGCCGTCGAAGGAGGTTTCCATGGACGGCGCCTCGGTTCCTGGGCGTTTGTATGCCTTTCCTTCGACGCCAACGACGTCGCCTTCAGTCTTGGACTCAAAAGTGTAGCCTTCGCCGTCTTCCTCCACCTCGAAGGACGTTGACGTGATGTAGAGGGCATCCTCGTCATAGACCTCACCGTTGACGAAGAAGACAGGAACCTTGACGTCCTCCCCATCAAACTCGCCCTCCAGCACCGCGTAGCTGAGGAACTTGCAAGCGTCGTATTCATCTTCACTGACGCTCACGTCTTCAAATTTCTCGGTCGAGCCCTTCACATAGGCTTCTTTATTCTCGAGGACCTTGCTCAGCTCGGTGTCCTCGAGTTCTTTATTCTCGTCGCAGTCAGCGTTGGTGCTCGAGGAGGACGTGCTGCTCGATGTCGACGTGGCCTTCGACGAAGTAGGCGCCGCCGAACTCGTCGTGGACTCGGCGGCAGCCTCGGTGAATGCTGGCTCCTCGACTTCCGTCAGTGCACCGCCGATGAGGCTGCACGAGCTCATCAGAAGCCCGGCGGTGGATACAAGTGCAAGAGTTGTCATGCGAGTGGACATGGTGCTTACCTCCGGCTGTTAGGGGCTTAAGAATTGATTGCTAAGAAGTTGGGCGTTGCCTTGGAGCCTACTGACGCGCTGTGATGTGCACTACTTTTCCGGGGAAAGCACCGCTGTTTGCGCGCTGTTGGCGGCGCTTTTTAGCGAAGCTCTTTCCACGCTTCTATGCTTCTTGTATGATCTGTGCGCTTGTAGACTGCGGCGGCCACTTCACCGACGCCCATACCACTGCCCTCGTCGAGGCCTCACAGCGCGGAATGCGCGTCGAGCACTTCCGCTTCGCAGAGGTTCCCAGCCGGCAGGAGTTGAAGGCTATTGATGCCCTGGCCAGCGAGATTCTCCCGGAGGATCCCACTCCTTCGCTGGATGAGATTGCCGCACAGCCAGACGTGAGCCACCTCGGTGCGCCGGGTCCAGCGCCCCAGGCCCCGTTCCTGCGTGAGCCACTGCGCATTGTGGTCATCGGCAGCGATGCCGCGCTAAGCGCCGTGCTGACCCGCATGATGCGGGCGGATTACCTGTGGGCCGAGGTGGGCTACGTTCCAACTGGGGAGCACTCCACCGCGGCGATGAATTGGGGCTTAAAAGCTAGCGAAACGGGCCAGGGCCGCCAGGGTCTCGGCGACCAAGGAACAGTGATGGAGGAGGCGCTCTCCTTTGCCATGACCGCACCCGTCAACCCAGTGCCGCTCATCCGCAATGATGCGGGCCTCGCCGTGGCGGGTTCGGCAACGATTGCAGAATGGTCGAACGAGGAGATCATTGGTGAGATCATCGTCGACGATGCCGTGCTGCTGCGCGCGGACCGCGAGAAGGATGTCTTCGGTGCCAAGCTCGTGCCGATGACGGATGCGCCGGGCATCGTGGCGGCGAAGGCGGTGACAAGTTTTGAGGCGGACGTAGCACCACGCCGTGGGTTCTTCGCGCGCCTGCGCAAGCCTGTCCAGCCAGGGCAACTGGACCCCGCCAGCGTCGTGCAGGGCCGGGCGGTGCAGGCAGGGGGACCGGCGCTCAGCGTCAGCGTCGATGGGGTCCGCGCCAAGCGTCCGGTCAAGCGCGTGACGTTCTACCGCCACCTGCGGGACCTACAGATAGTGCGGCCCTAAGTCTCGCGGTTGAAGGAAAACGAAAGAAGGATTCGGCCAGCATTACCTTTTCGGCGCTAGGCTCGAAACCGAATCCTCACCGCATGCGCATTGTGCAATGCACCTAGGCGGTCTGCGGAAGACTCTACCACTCCCCCGTGTTCCCTACGAAGCTGGTTGGAAGCGCACACATACCCCAGTTTTGTGCAGCTGAGGCGTGACCTTTTAGCCCTAGTCCTCTTCCCGCACCTCCGGCGGGTAGGCCGGGTGCTTCGAGGTCGGCACCAGCTGTGCCACGGCGGACTCACGCGACATGCCGCACACCATGAGCAGGTCCACGATGACGGAGCGGGTTTGGGCCAGCACAGCATAGGCGGAGAGCACTGCTTCCTCGCCGGCGACGTCTATCGAGCAGCGCGCTGCCAGCTGGCGCAGGCGTTTGACTATCTCCGGAATAGCATGCGCCTCATCCACGCGGCGCTCATGCGCAGTTTGGTGGGTATAGAGGTCAGAGAGCTCCATCGTGATTTCGGCTAGCTCGTCGATAAGCTCCACTTGCTCGGCAGTGGCCTGGTCGCCGTCCTCGGCGAGCACGAGGGCGCGGCGGGACAGCACGCGGGTGCCGCGAACCACGTTATCGACCGGCGTGAGGATGCGCTCCAGCGAGCGGACGTTGCGCTGCGAGCTCCACAGGAAGGGCGAGAGCTTTGCGGTCTCCGCACCGCCCTTGGTGGCGTTGAGCATGTTGTTAATGTCGTCCTGCGTGCCGCGCACGGCATCGCGGGCCTCCATGATGGTTTCGGGATCATTGTCCGCAAGGCCCCTGGAGACATCGGAGAGAACCGAGGCCGTAATGCCCAGGACCTTCGAGACTTCCGAACGGCCCGCCCGCAGGGGTGAGGAGGGAATCAGCACGATCATCGTGAGGCCGATAACCGCGCCGATGATGGCGTCGATGGCGCGGGAGAGCCCGCCCATTTCTTCCGGCGGAAGAATGGTGGCGATAAGGATGGCGGCGATGACAATCTGGTTGCTCACCAGCTGCGAGCCCGTGACGAAGGAGCCGATCACCAGCGCCAGACCGATGATGATGGTCATGTGGATGGGGCCGGTTCCGAGGGCGTCGACAAGCAGCGTGCCCACCAGCACGCCCACGATGCCGCCGATAGACATGTCGACGGCGCGCTTGAGGCGGTCACTTCCCGAAAGGCCGAGGATGATGATGACGGCCATCGGGGCAAAGAAGGGCTGCTCGTGGCCGAAAAAGTCATGCGCAACATAGAACGCCAAACCGGCACCGAGGGTGCTCTGAATCATGAACACCAGTCGGTTGCGAATGCGCGTGAAGCGCGACTTCAGAGATTTATCCACCAACCGCAGCTGCTCGCGGGTAGTCCTGCGGACGCGTTTGGCTCCCGGTGACGAATTCGACGATGACTCTTGCGCTTCCATGATTCCGGTATTTTACGCGTTCTGCTGATGGGGTTGGGGATGCAAAAGCCACCCCTCAAGGGTGAGGGGTGGCTTGTTGAGATGTGCTGAATCAGCACGGCGTCCAGGAGGAGCCGGCGTCAGCTGGGCGTTGGTTTACTTAGAAACGGTCTTGCCCACGGAGTGCAGGTCGGTGCAGGCCTCAACCACGCGGTCAGCCATGCCCTGCTCAGCCTTCTTCATGTAGGAGCGCGGGTCGTAGACCTTCTTGTTACCAACCTCGCCGTCGATCTTGAAGACGCCGTCGTAGTTAGCAAACATGTGGCGGGCAACCGGGTTGGTGAAGGCGTACTGGGTGTCGGTGTCCACGTTCATCTTGACAACGCCGTAGCCCAGAGCCTGCTCAATCTTCTCCTTCTCGGAGCCGGAGCCGCCGTGGAAGACGAAGTCGAAGGGCTGGGAGCCTTCTTCCAGGCCGAGCTTCTTCACGACGGTCTTCTGGCCCTCATCCAGGACCTCCGGGCGCAGCTTCACGTTGCCCGGCTTGTAGACGCCGTGGACGTTGCCGAAGGTAGCGGCCAGCAGGTAGCGGCCCTTCTCGCCGGTGCCGAGGGCATCGACGGTCTTCTCGAAGTCCTCCGGGGAGGTGTAGAGGTTTGCGCCAGCCTTGGCCTGAACACCGTCCTCTTCACCGCCGACGACGCCAATCTCAACCTCGAGGATGATGTTGGCGTTGTGGGCCTTCTCGAGGAGCTCCTGGGCAATCACGAGGTTCTCATCGATCGGGATAGCGGAGCCATCCCACATGTGGGACTGGAAGAGCGGAAGCTCGCCGCGGTCAACGCGCTCCTGGGAGAAGGCGATCAGCGGGCGCACGTACTCATCCAGGACTTCCTTCTGGCAGTGGTCAGTGTGCAGCGCAACGTTAATGCCGTAGTGCTTTGCAGCCTCGTGAGCGAAGGCAGCCAGTGCCTTGGCGCCGGCAACCTTGTTCTTCACGGACAGGCCGGAACCGAACTCGGCGCCGCCGGTGGAGAACTGGATGATGCCGTCGGACTCAGCCTCGGCGAAGCCGCGGAGTGCGGCGTTGATGGTTTCGGAGGAGGTGCAGTTAATTGCCGGGAATGCGAAGCCGCCCTTCTTGGCGGTATCCAGCATCTGGTTATAAACCTCAGGGGTTGCAATAGGCATGAAATTCCATCCTTTGGAGTTGCTGTGCAGTAAGCCGTGCCGTCCCACATCCAGCGAAACAACACGTTCCAACATCCAAGTATGCCTGTTATTGTGGTTTTCCGCCGCGAGAAGCGGTGTGACCTCACTTAAACCCCGGCTCCCACGGGCTCAAACAGCCCTTTGAGCTGGGCATATTCTGCCGTCAGGCGGATTCTGACTTGTACTTCACAATTCGGGTGCAGGCTTCCAACAACATCCAACCGGACAATTGAACGGACAAATCGCGCTCAGCCACGCGGATAATGCCCACCTTTTGGCCCAAGGAGGAAGGCCCAAAACCGTAATTGTGGGGCAGCTTCGCATCCGCGGTCCAGTCGGAGCCGAAAATGGGCAGACCATCCACCTCAAGGCGGTGTTCCCACACGGATTCCGCCGAGGCCGTCACCAGCCGCGCGGCCAACTTCTTCGTCGCGCGGTTAGCCGGGGAATCACCCGGCAGGCGCACCGCCACGTCAGCCAGGTAGCGGGCAAGGATGCCTTTGAAGAGGCCACCGTCGCCGTCGCCAGTCTGCCAATCAATGACACCCGTATACGTCGCCATTCCCGTGGCCACCGCCTGGACGAGGCCGCGGATCCGGGTGGTGTAGTCCATCATGTCCGCGGCGAGCTCGGCCTCATGAACGGTGTCGATGTCCTCCACGGAGCGCAGGCCCGTCTGCTTCCGCAGCGCCAGCACAATCTCCAAGCAAGCACCGAGCACCACGCCCTGGCAGTAGGGGTGGATATTGCGGACGATTTCCTGCCCGTCCATGCGCATGCGGATGCCGTCCATGACGAAGCCATCGTCATCGATGAGGTGATCGTAGATCCAGTCCACGATGTGGCGGGCCTCATCCACGCGCCCCATGCGGGCGAGCATGATAGCGCCCGGCCCGTTGGAAGGAACGTTGAGGAAGGTCTCGCCCTCGCGCCACGGCAGCACGCCCACCTGGGAATCGATGCCATCGCGGATGTTGTGCTGCAGGGTGCCCAACTTCTTGTAGGGGCGCTGCTTCTTCAGTTCACCGGCACGGGAAATAGCCAGGGCCATCCAGGCCTTGTCGTCGTAGTAGCGGTTCTTCGTCAGCGCGCGGAGGTTGCGCACGTGGATGCCGCGGATGGTATCGGAAATGCGCGCGCGGCGGGCCTTGGTGTTCTTGCGCAAGGCGGCGTCGACAAGACAGTCCAAATAGTGCGCCTGCCACCAATAATGCCAGTGCACAAAGAGCGATTCTTTGGTGGTGGGTGGCCAACTCACCACGGCAAGGTTGGTACGAGGCAAGCCCCACACGGCTTGCGCGTGGCGCTCATTGATGGCTGTCTCCGCGAGGTCAGCGCGGTGGGACCATTTCTCTAACACTGTTGTCTCATCATTCTTAAATGTGAATTCGTTACCTAGATGTAAACACAGTGCGCGGGATCTCACCAAGCTTTTGATAAATCCGCATGCTGGCGAATCCACGCATGCATGGCGATGCCTGCGGCCACGCCCGCGTTGATGGAGCGAGTCGAACCAAATTGCGCGATGGAACAGGTCATCAGCGCCGCATCTTGTGCCTCCGGGCTCACCCCGGGCCCCTCCTGCCCGAAGAGGAGCAGGCAGCGCTCGGGCAATTCCGCGGTCTCCAGTGGAACGCACCCGGGGGTGTTATCGATGGCCACGACGGTGAGGCCTTGGTCGGCGGCCCAGGCCATCAGATCGCTGACGTTCGCGTGGTGCATGAGGTGCTGGTACCTGTCAGTCACCATGGCGCCGCGCCGGTTCCAGCGGCGCCGGCCCACGATGTGGACGGTGTCGACAGCAAAGGCGTTGGCGGTGCGCACCACGGTGCCGATGTTGGAATCGTTCTCGAAGTTCTCGATGGCGATGTGCAGGGCGTGCCGGCGCTTATCGATGTCCTCCCGGATCGCCTCGCGCGTCCAGTAGCGGTAGGCGTCGACGACGTTGCGACGATCCCCTTCCGCGAGCAGCTCGGGATCGTACTTCTCCGCCTCCGGGCCCTGCGGGATCGGGCCCTCCCAAGGGCCGACGCCGTGGCGGCCCTCATTCCATTCGGTAGGGCCCTTGGCTTCCGCTTCGTCCTCAGGCTTAGGCAAGGCCGAGGTCCTCAAGACCCAACAGGTAGCGGTACTCCAAGCCCTCGGCGGCGATGGCATCGCCAGCGCCGGTGTTGCGATCCACCACGGTGGCCACGCCGACGACCTCAGCGCCCGCCTTGCGCAGCGCCTTCACCGCGGTCAGTGGGGAGTTGCCGGTCGTGGTGGTGTCCTCGACGACGAGCACCTTCTGGCCCTCAACGTTAAAGCCCTCGATCTGGCGCTGCATGCCGTGCTTCTTGGCTTCCTTGCGGACGACGAAGGCATCGATATCGCGACCGTCAGCGTGCATGATGGCCAACCCGACCGGGTCCGCGCCCATGGTCAGACCGCCGGCGGCGGCGTAATCCCAGTCGGCGGTGAGCTCACGCAGCAGCGCGCCGATAAGCCGCGAGGCCTCGTGCTGCAGGGTGGCGCGGCGCAGGTCCACGTAGTAATCGGCCTCCTTGCCGGAGGACAACGTGACTTTGCCGTGGACGACGGCCAGCTCCTTCACCAGCTCTGCTAGGCGTTGCTTCTTCTGCTGATCCAGGCTCATCGCTCGCTCCTTAAAATCTGTGGCTTTATAGCCTTGAAAAATCCGCCCTGTAGTTTACCCTCTTGCCGCACGGTTGCCCGCGACTAGTGCTGGTGCCGGGATGGCAGGCCTAGTCGAAGATGGAGGAGCCGCCGTCGAAACGGCGTGGGAGGCGAGCCTGGTTATTTTCGGGGGCGGGGTGTTCGTGGCCGTCGGCAATCGCGTCCACCTCGTCCGCACCCAAGCTGGAATGGTCGATGGTGCCGCGGGCTTCGCTGGTGGTGCGGCTCGGCATGACCACCGGCTCGGTGGGGCGCTGGATGGTCGGGGTGTCGAGGGAATCATCACGATCCGGAACTGCCGTGGGCCCGGTCGGCTCCGGTTGCGGGGGCTCCGGGATATCGCGGCTCGGGTCGAGCTCATCAACGCGCAGCACTTGGGCAGCCTCGGAGCGCGGTGGGAGCACGCGGGCGGAATCGGCGAGCGTGGCCAGTGGCTCGAGCAGCTCTTCCCACTCTGCGCTGCGCGCCTGCCGGGTGGTCTGGGCAAGCGCCCACTCCCCCTCCATCCACACGGCGGTCACCTCGGCGGGAAGGCGCCTCAGCGCGTCAGTGACGCGGGCATCGATGAGGCGCTGTCCCACGCCGGCGTCGGTGGCGAAGACCTCGAAGCCTTCCTCCTCACGCACGTACACCAGATCCTCAGAATGGTTCTCCGCTTCCTCGCCTGCTCGGCGGAAATCCACCACGATGTCGGAGGCCGCGCCGGTGCGCATGGCCATGACGGGGATTGAGCCCATGTCGAAGAGCAGCGTCTCATGGCCGCGGACGCTTCCGGCCACGATATCCCGGGGTTCCTGGCCGCGGGCGGCGGCGCCGCGGGTCCACTCATCGGCCAAGTAGGAATCGTGCTTGATGTATTCCCAGCCGCGCTGCTGGCCAAAGGCCTTGCGCTCGCGGCGGGCGCTGCCCGGCACGAGGTGCCTGGCGCGCTCTGCGCGCTCGGCAAAGCTGTGCGCTGGTGCCGGTTCTGCGCTTGCTTCTACGGCCGGCTCTGCCTCAGGCTCTGGGGTGGTTTCCGGCTCGGTTGCGATGGCGGGCTCTACTGTGGGCTCGGGTTCTTCGGCGTGTACAGGTTCGGCCTCGGGCTCGGCGGATTCAGGGGCCGCGGCATCGGCTGCGCCGTCGGCGGAATCGGTGGCAATAACGTCGGCAGAGGCGTCAGTATCGGTGACGGTGTCGGTTGCTGCGTCACCGGCGGAGTGTGCGGCACGCTGGCGCTGATCCAACCAGAGCACGATGAGACCAGCCGCGAGCGCGAGGGCGGCGAGGGATAAGAGTACGAAAGGCATCATTGACCGACTCTAATCGCCCGGCGCGCCCGATAGGCGCTGGCACGCTGGTCACGCGAGGATTCTAGACGTGCTCGCGGTCGCCGCGCTCCACGGGATTGGCCGGGTTGGCCGACCACTGTGACCAGCCGCCAACGAAGTGGCGCAGGCCGGTAAAGCCCACGTGCTCCAGAACGGCGATGGTGAGTGCGGCGTGGTTGCCGGAACCTGAGTAGATGATGGCGCCGTCCACGTTTTCCTTGGTCACGCCGTGCTGGTCAAGGATTTCCAGGATTTCTTCCTTGGACTTCCACACGGTGATGTCCTTCGTGTGGAAGAGGCGCTCGGGCAGGTTGACCGCGCCCGGAATGTGGCCGGCCTTCAAGTCGAGGTTTTCGCGGCGGCCGGCGAAGCGGTTGCGCGTGCGAACGTCGAGAAGCAGGCCCTTGTGTTCCTTGACTTCATCGATGGTGGCCGTGGGCATCGAGCCCGGCTTCACTTTAAGGTTCGAGGTCATGCCCAGGTTGCCCGGACCGGTGAGCGTGGGCATTGCCTGGGCGCGCCAGTTCGACAGGCCGCCGTCGAGAATGCGGACGTTCTGGATGCCCGCCCAGCGCAGCGTCCACCACGCGCGGCCGGCGAAGAGGCCGCGGCCTTCGTCGTAGACCACGACCTCGCTATCCTCACGCAGGCCCCAGTGATCGATCCACTCTTGAATCTTCTCGGCCTGTGGGAGTGGGTTGCGTCCGACCTTGGAGCCCGGCAGGCCCACGAAGGCCGACGCGGCGTCGGCGTACTGGGCGGTTGGAATGTGAAGGGAAGAAAAAAGATTGAAGGCCTCGCCTTCCCCTGGGGCCCAGAGGGAAGCGAGGATGGTCGTCTTGTCACCGCGGTAAATCTTCTCACTCAGCTCGTGAGGGGAGATCAAAATGCTCATGCCCCCAGATCATAGGGGCATGAGCGGGTGCTGGCGACCGGTGAGCGCGGTGAGCACTTATCGTGCTCACCGGTTTAGGCGGCGCCTTAGGCGGTGCGGGCAGCTAGGTCGAGGTGCTCGCCGCCGTCGGCGACGTCAACGTGCACGGTATCGCCGTCCACGATGTCACCGGCCAAGAGCTTCTTGGCCAGCTGGTCGCCGATGGCCTGCTGGATCAGGCGGCGCAGCGGGCGGGCACCGTAGGCCGGGTCGTAGCCGCGCTCCGCCAGCCACAGCTTGGCGGCGTCGGACACGTTCAGCGTCAGGCGGCGGCCGGACAGGCGCTCGGCCAAGCCCTTGAGCTGAATGTCCACGATACCGGTGAGCAAATCCGAAGTCAGCGGCTCAAACATCACCACATCATCGAGGCGGTTGATGAACTCCGGCTTGAAGCTGCGCTTGACCGCCTCCATGACCTCTTCCTTGGTGCCGCCGGCACCCAGGTTCGAGGTCAGGATGATGACCGTGTTGCGGAAGTCCACGGTACGGCCCTGGCCATCGGTCAGGCGGCCCTCATCGAGCACCTGGAGCAGCACGTCGAAGACGTCCGGGTGGGCCTTCTCGACTTCGTCGAAAAGCACCAGCGTGTACGGGCGGCGTCGCACCGCCTCGGTGAGCTGGCCGCCGGCGTCGTAGCCAACGTATCCCGGAGGGGCACCGACGAGGCGGGCCACGGAATGCTTCTCACCGAACTCGGACATGTCGATGCGGACCATGGCGGATTCATCGTCAAAGAGGAAGTCCGCCAGAGCCTTCGCCAGCTCCGTCTTACCCACGCCGGTCGGGCCCAGGAAGAGGAAGGAACCGGTCGGGCGGTTCGGGTCAGCCACACCGGCACGCGCGCGGCGCACGGCGTCAGAGACCGCGGTGACGGCCTCCTTCTGGCCCACCACGCGCTCACCCAACACGGCCTCCATGTTGAGCAGCTTCTCGGTCTCACCCTGCAGCATCTTTCCGGCCGGGATGCCTGTCCAAGCGGAGACGACCTCCGCGATGGTATCCGGAGTGACCTCCTCAGTGAGCATGGTGTTGTGCTGCTGCTTCGCCTTCTCCTCGGCCGCAGCCAGCTCCTTCTCCAGCGGTGGCATCTTGCCGTAATTGATCTCGGAGGCCAGGGCTAGGTCACCATCGCGCTCCGCAATCTCGGCCTGGCGGCGCAGATCCTCCAGCTGTTCCTTGATGGTCTGCACGTCATCGATGGCCTTCTTCTCATTGGCCCAGCGGGCCTTGAGCTCGCCGAGCTTCTCGCGCTCATCCGCCAGCTCTTGCTGAAGGGCTGCCAGGCGGTCCTTCGAGGCGGCGTCCGATTCCTTCTTCAGGGCCAGCTCCTCAATTTCGAGGCGGCGGACGATGCGCTCCAGCTCATCGATCTCCTGCGGGGAGGAGTCAATCTCCATGCGCAGGCGAGAGCCGGCCTCATCGACCAAGTCGATGGCCTTATCCGGCAGGAAGCGGTTGGTGATGTAGCGGTGCGAGAGCTCCGCGGCAGAGACCAGGGCTGAGTCCTGGATGCGCACGCCGTGGTGCACCTCGTAGCGCTCCTTGAGTCCACGGAGGATACCGATGGTGTCCTCCACGGAAGGCTCAGCGGCGTAGACCTGCTGGAAGCGGCGCTCCAGGGCGGCGTCCTTCTCGATGTACTTGCGGTACTCGTCGAGAGTGGTAGCACCGACCAGGCGGAGCTCGCCGCGGGCCAGCATGGGCTTAATCATGTTGCCGGCATCCATGGAGCCTTCACCGGTGGCACCGGCGCCGACAATGGTGTGCAGCTCATCGATGAAGGTGATGATCTGCCCATCGGAAGCCTTAATCTCATCGAGCACGGCCTTGAGGCGCTCCTCGAACTCGCCGCGGTACTTCGCGCCGGCGACCATGGAGCCGAGGTCCAGGCTCAGCAGGGTCTTGCCCTTGAGGGATTCCGGGACGTCACCCGCCACGATGCGGCGGGCTAGGCCCTCCACGATGGCGGTCTTACCCACGCCGGGCTCACCGATGAGCACCGGGTTATTCTTCGTGCGGCGGCTGAGCACCTGGACCACGCGGCGGATCTCCTGATCGCGGCCGATCACCGGGTCAATCTTGCCCTCGCGGGCGCGGGCGGTGAGGTCCGTGGCGTACTTCTCCAGAGCCTGGAACTGCTCCTCGGGGTTCTCCGAGGTCACCTTGGCCGCGCCGCGCACGGAAGGGAAAGCGCCCTTGAGCGCGTCATAGGTGGCACCGCGGGAGGTCAGCAGCTCGGCGGCATCCGACTTGGAGCCCGCAATAGCGGCGAGCAAGACCTCGGTGGAGACGAACTCATCACCGAGCTCACCCGCCAGCTCCTGAGCGCGGGTGAGGACGTTGAGGGCGTCGCGATTAAAGTTCGGGTTCGCCATGTTGGCACCCTCGGCCTTCGGGAGGGCGTCGATAAGCTGGCGCGCCTCCTTCAGCACCGTCTCCGGATCCACGCCGGTGGCCTTGAGCACCGGGGCGGCGATGCCGTCCTTCTGCTCAAGGATGGCTGCTAAAAGGTGTGCCGGGCGGATGTCCGGGTTACCGTTGGCGGAGGCCGTCTGCAGCGCTTGCTGCAGGGCCTCCTGAGTTTTAGTGGTGGGGTTAAAAGAACTCATTGTTGTGTTTCTCCGTTTCTACTGTTTGTCCAAACCTTCCCGCGACAACAGTGGCGAAGGAAGCTTCACTGTCTATAACGCCACAGAACTTGAGTCTGTTCCACTCAACTAGAACTTTTTTAAAAACCCGCTTCTACTCCAGGTTGATCGGCACACGCTCAAGTTTTCTTTTCCCTCTGTAATGGCGTGCCTATATTGGCACACCGCCTATCCTGGCACGCCGTGGGCACAAGAAAACCGGCCCCTCTGCCCTGCTGGATTCAGCAGAACGGAAGAGCCGGTGTTTTTCTACGTTTATCTCCGATTAAACGGACTAGATAGTCTGCGGCTGCTTGCCGGGAAGATCGTAGGCAAAGGTTGCTAGGACCACGCCCGTCACAAAGTAATAGATGGACCACTTTTCCTCGAGGTCGATACCACGGAACTCACCCATAGAAGCTAGGTGGCACATGCCGTCAGCACCGGCCCACAGGGTGAAGTTCTTGATATAAACCAGGCGATCCTCCGGTTCGTACCCGGCCTCCCGCAGCGCTTCGCGGGCAAAACGCATCAACAATGCGAAGGACACACCCATCTTGGTCTGTTCCTCGCCATCCGCACTCAGCGGCACCACGGACCCAGAGGCAGCGGCGATGCAGGCGCTATAACGTTCGGGGTAGGTCACCGCGTAATCGAAGTAGGCCACCGCTACGCACAGGAGCTTGTCGACGGCCGATGCATCCTCCGGCAGCTGCTCTAGGAGGTAGAGGCTGCGGGCTTCCAGCTCACAGTCGGTTTCCTGATCCACGGATTCACGCAGCACGAAGTCATTGTCCACCAACGAAGCAATGAACACATCGGAGACCTCGAAGTACTCGGCCACGTTCTCGATGGTCACTGCCTTCAGCCCGTCGCGCGCCGCCAGCTGGATAGCGCGTTCCATGACGGCCATGCGCGCGCGTTCCGCAGGAAGCTTCTGTAAATCCTCAATCGCAGAGATATCGAGAGCTGGATCGCGGTCCGGAACAAAGCCGGCGAGCATCGCACGGTAATCCTGCATAGGATCACGCAGGCTCGACATTTCTAGCGACTCCGCCGCCTTGAACAGCGTTCCGATGAGCGCCTTGCATACCTCGCGCAGGTTGAAGCGCCGCACCACCGAGTGTTGGTGCCGCAGTACGCCGAGAACACTGAGGTGTGCCATGCCATGAACAGTGGCCAAGGTAGCAACGCTGAGCTTTGCCACCGATTCGAAACACACATCGCTTCCAACCTGGATTTTTTCCTCCGTCGCGATGAGCGCGATGGTTTCATAGATCAGGTCCAAGGTCCGGTTATAGGACAAATTGCCCTGCAAGAGAGCCTGCCATTCATCCTCGAAGACATAGGCCTTCTTTTCAAAGAGGTAGCGAAACAGCTCCGGCTCACGCTCGGCGTACTCGTAATAGGCCTCAGTAAAAGTTGTCAGTTTGGTAAAAAGATCGGCGTAGCCTGGGGCCGCATCGAGCGTTTCCTCAAGAAACTTGACCTTGCGGTCAGTCACATATTCGGGGATCGCCCGCACGATGGCCTCGCGGTCAGGAAACTCCGCAAGCACCTGAGCAGCGCTAAGATCCGCAAGCTTGGCCACGGATTCGACGGAGATGGCTTCATCTCCCTCCGCAGCTCCGATATGAAGCGCAGACTCGAGTACACGCTCACGAAGTGAGTCTTCATAAAGAAAATGCATACGGCTTCCTAAGTTTGCGCTCACATAGAGGAAGAAAGGCAGACACTGGGCGAGCGCCACGCTAATAACTTCTTAATTTTACCCCTATCTTCAGTTAAAGAGCAATGTGTTCAACAAGCTCCCCTTCAGTCAAGTCACACCCCTACCAATAAAACAATCCCCCAGGCCACGGCCTGGGGGATTGCGCGCGAAGGGCTTTAGCGTCTACTTCGATGAGCCGACGTGCCCGATGCCTTCCTTGAAGATGGTTCCGCGCGGCGGCATCATTCCGGTGAATTTGAACACGAGGTAGATGACCACCGCGATGCCCAGGGAGATCCAGCCAAAGCCAGCGGTGAAGCCGTACATGACGGCCAGCGGAGCGATGATGGTCCAGGAAATCTCGAAGGGGCCGAAGCCGATGTAGGCCATGCCGTACTCCGACAGCGTGCCGGACTTGAGCTTGGGGTCCACGATCTTGAGGATCGCAATGCCGGTAGCCACGGTGGCCGTGGCCCAGCCCCAGCCGAAGATGCCGCGCTCAATCCAGCGCTCACCGAAGAACTCGGCGGGGAACCACATCAGGAAGAAGATGCAGTAGATGGTGCCCAGGACGAAGAGCAGCAGGAGGGCCTGCCAGTAGGCCGCGACAGCTGCCGGCACGATGGCCGCCACACCAAAGGCAATGAGGTAGTCAGTCGCCGCACCGGAGACCGAGCTCACCGTGTCCTTATCCAGGTAGTCCTTAGCACCCACCATGTTCATCACGGCGCGGAAGAGCAGGCCCACGACCATGGACATGGCAAACAGCGGGATGGAGACGTTCTCCCAGATGGAGGCGATGCCCTTGTTAATGCCGTAGGCGGTCATCACGGTCAGGGCGATGAAGCCAACGTGGAGGGTGATGGGCTCGATCGCGGAAGGGTTCGTCGTCGCGCGGCCCAGCGAGGGGCGATCCTCCAGGCGCGAGATATAGCCGCGGCGCAGCTCCTCTGGGAGCTGCTTCGGAACGTGCGAAACCTTGCCCTTGCGGATGCCCCAGTTACCCGCAATGATGCCGCCGACGATGGCGGCCAAGGTACCCACGGTAGCGGAAGTAAAGCCCAGCGAGGAGGCTGCCTCAGCGCCCACACCCTCCAAGGCACCGCCGACGGCCGCGGCGGTACCGAAACCGCCGGTAAAGCCAACGGGCAGCATCATGCCGAACCAGTCGGGCGTGTCGAAAGTAGGCTTAAACAGCAAGAGGCCAAGGATGATGAACAGGCCCCACTGGCCGGTGAACATCATGGTGGAATAGCCCCACATGTTGCGAGCGCCCTTGCCCATGTTGCCGCCCATCTCCATGGAGAAGGCCATAGAAGCAAAGACCACGGCGATGAGCAGCGAAGTGTAATCACCGAGGTTCTCGGAAAAACCGATCCACCCCAAGACATTGGGCCCCAAGAGCAAGCCGAGCAGACCGGCGGTGATGGGGGCAGGCAGCAGCAAGTCCTGGAATACGAACTTGATCTGGTGGCGCAAAACGTTGCCGATAACCATGAGCAAAGAAATCCAGCCCACGTCGGTCATGATTGTGTACGCAGAGAAATCTTCCATGCGAGATCTTCCTTCCATGCCGCGCATCGCGGCATCCTTGAGACGAGACTCACCCACTTTCGGGAAATGAACCGTAGATTACACTACAACTCCCTCCCCGCTTTGCCACCCCTGACGTATAACCCTAGGGGGTTTTGACGCTACCCCCAGGCGCTAGGATGGGCGGGCATGAGGGAATTGGGTGAGCACCTGCGCAACCATGCCGAGGACTATCGCGATGCAGTACACAGGCACTTTTTTGCCACCGTGGCCGAATCCCGCCAAGTCTTTGCCCTGTCGATGAAGGACACGCACCCCTCACTGGCCCCCGCGCTGGCGTGGGTGCTGGAGAATGTGGAGGACGGTGGGGTTCGGGGGGACGTCGCCAAGCGCCTAGCGCAGATGGGGCGCGATCATCGCCGCCACGGTTTCCCCCCTGAGGTGTATCCCAAATTCGAGGCTTCCCTGGTGCAGGGGCTTACGGTGCTGGGGCTGACGCCGCACCAGCACGACGTGGCAACGCGCACCATTTCCAGCGCGTGTTCAATCATGCGCAGCGCCGCCCAGGAGGCGGATGCCGCCGGCACTCCCCCTGCTCACAGCGCCCAGGTCGTGGCGGTGGACAAGCCTAACCGGAACACCGCTGTGGTCCGTCTGGAATCCGGCATGGCGCTGGACTACCGCGCGGGCCAGCACGTACCGGTGACCTCGCAGCTCACGCCCGGTACCTGGCGCCCCCTGACCCCGGCTGCGCCGTCCGATGATTCGGGGCAGCTGACATTCCACCTTGCGCTGGCGGGTGAGGCCTCCTCCATGCTGGCGAAGGCCCAGCCGGGCGATTGGTGGACGCTGGGCATGCCCGCCGGTGAGCCACCGCAGCTCGATTCCGAGACCACTCTCATTTCCTTCGGCACCGGGTGGGCAGGCGCCCGGGCGCTGCTTCTCGACGCCCTGGGGAGCACCCTCCCCTCCGGGCTCGAGGTCTATGCCGTGGCCCCCTCGCCGGGCGAGCACTATGAAACGGAGTTTCAGGCCAACCTGCAGGCCCTGGTTCCGGAGCTCACTCTGCGGCACATCGTTCGGGATTCGCAGGATCCCTGGCTGCTCGGAGCACGGCCGCTGGCCGCCGGGTTCAACCCAGTGGTGGCCAATGAACCGATGGAACCGGTGCTCGCGGCGGGAACGGACCGCCGCTTCGTGCTCATCGGTCCTGCCGATCGCATCGAACTAGCGCGCGCGGCGCTGCTCGACGGTGGCGTTTCGGAGGAGGCAATCACCACGGATAGCTGGCAGCGTGGCCACGAGTGGGCGGCCTCCGCCGCGGAGCTTGACGGCTGGGGCGATGACTGGGAGGCCTGGGCGGCGTGGAAGAAGTCCCAGTGGGCATAGGCGCCTAAGCCTCCAGAACAGGGAGGGACTCACGAACCTTCGTCGCGGTGTCTGGGTCCACCTCGCCGTAGAGGATCTCCGGCTCATAACCAGCCTCCGCGAGGCGCGTGCCATCCGGCGCCACGAGGACGGAGTGTCCAATCCCGGTGGGCCCGGAGGCCTCCCCCGCCTTCGCCTCCCCACCGGGGCGAGCCTGACCCGCAGCCAAGATATACGTCGTGGAATCGAGCGCGCGCGCCGCGCTGAGCAGGCGCCACTGCTCCAGCTTGCCAGGGCCATCCGCCCAGCTGGTGGGCACGACGATGAGCTGGGCTCCCTGGCGGGCAAGCTCCTTAAACTGCTCGGGGAAGCGGATGTCATAGCAGGTGGCGACACCTACGGTAAGCTCCCCGGCGTCGAAGACAACAAGTGACTCACCGGGCCGGACGGTATCGGATTCCTTGTACTTGAAGGCGTCGTAAGTGTGGATCTTTTCGTAGCCGCCGAAGACGCCCGGCCCCGCGATGAGCGCGACGTTGGCCACGCGGTTAATGGTCTTCTCTCCCCGTTGGACGGTATCCGCCGGGGCGAACATTCCCAGCACCACGTACACGCCGAGTTCTTCTGCCAGCGCGCGCACGGCGGTGGCGGTGGGGCCATCGAGACCCTCCGCGTGCGTATCGAGGCGCCCGGAATCAAAGCTCTGGGTGGTAGCTTCCGGCAGGACGATAAGTTGCGCGCCGTTGTCCGCGGCTTCCCGAATCTTGTCGAGGGCTGCGGCGAGGTTGTCCTCAACGTCTCCGGTACTGGTCAATTGAACTGCTGCTACCTTCATGCGGCCCACGGTAGACGAGCCCGGACTAGTTATCCACAGATTTCGCGGATCGCGACGGCCGCCCTTTACGGCAATAGGAGAGCTGGCGCAGTCTCGATGCTATGAACCACCTCGACATTGACCGGGCTGCCCGCGAGCAGATCCGCTACCTCTTCGGCCATGCCTGCCCCGCCGCGTTTCCGTCCTTGCAGGAACCTCCCCGTACCGCCCGCGCCCTTGCGCTCCTCGGCGCCCAATGGGAGGACGCCCGGCGGGCCAGCGAAGAAGCTCGGAGGACGCAATTGGAAGAGCTTGACCATTTCGTGGGGTTGGCCCACGGTCTTGATGCAGAGCTTTCCTCACGTTTGGGAGGAGCGCAATGAGCGCGGCCGGGGCGCTTCGGTTGGAAGCGTTAGGGATGGAACGAAACGCATCTGAGCTGGAACGTTATATAGCTGCGTCGCACCATCATTGGGTAGGTCTAGCGATTTCTGGCGTTGGCGCCGATGCCGCGCGGCGTTCCTTGCACCGCGCCAGCGACAATCTGGTGAATCCCGTGCAGCAGATGCGCCTTGCCGCGCGCATTCTGAGCCTCTACGCACCACTGCAGGAGAGAATTGAACAGCTGCGCGCACGCGCTGTGCGGCTGGCTTCGGTCCCCGCTTTTGCAGAACCCGCCAGCGTGGCGCTGGGGCAGTTGGACGCGCTTGCCGACGTCCTCGATTGGGCCTGCGCCCGCCAACTCACCGCCCTGTGCACTCCGGAGCTGGCCCAACCGCCAAGCCGTTTGGAGGATTTCGGCGACCTCTCGCTGACCGAGTTGCACGAGCTCCAGCTGACCATGGCCAGCGAGGAGGTTCGCTCTCTGGCCGCGGCTAACCCTGATGTCACCGTGCTCGAGGCCAGCCCTGGGCGGCTGGTGGCGCTCGTGGACCCAGAGAACATCGGCACACAGGCCGCCCAGGTCAGCACGTTTGTGGGCGGGGTAGGTTCTTCCGTTACAGCAAGCTGGCCCACTGCGGTGGAGCGCGCACGCGCCATCGCCTGCGCCACCCATGGGCCTACGGTGGCGTGGATTGGCTACTCCGCCCCGCCCACTTTGTCCCGCGCGGCGCACGAGGACCCGGCGCGCCGCGGGGCCGCCGAGCTAGGCCGCTTCCAACGCGCCTTGCGGCAGCGCTTTCCCCGGGCTCAACACATCCTCATCGGCTATTCCTATGGCTCGGTGGTTGTAGGTAAGGCCGCGCAGCAGGACTGTGTTGCGGATGACGTCGTGCTCGTCGGCAGCCCGGGCGCCTCGGCGGATAGAGCGTCGCAATTGCATGGCAGAATCTGGAGCGCGCAGAACACCGAGGATCCCATCGCGATTGCTACCGGTCCACACGGTGGCATCCACGGCCCCGATCCCGCCTCCCCCGCCTTCGGTGCAACACCTCTGCCAGGTGCTAGCGGTCTTCCGGGCGATCATGGCTCCTATTGGAAAGACCCCGCATTCCTGCGGGGCCTGGGCATCATCGCACGACGCTATTAGAAGGCAGCCACGTGGGGTTACTGCCTTTAGAAGAGGCCAGCATGCTCCTCGGAGTAGGACACCAGCATGTTCTTCGTCTCCTGGTAGTGGGACAGCATCATGAGGTGGTTCTCGCGTCCGATGCCGGACTCTTTGTATCCGCCGAAGGCGCTGTGCGCCGGGTAAACGTGGTAGTGATTCACCCACACGCGGCCAGCCTGGATTTCCCGCCCGGCGCGGTAGCAGGTGTTTTGGTGGCGCGACCACACACCAGCGCCAAGGCCAAAATTGGTGTCGTTGGCGATCTGAATAGCCTCCTCGAAGTCCTTGAACGTGGCCACGGACAGCACCGGTCCGAAGATTTCCTCGCGGAAGATGCGCATGTCATTGGTGCCGCGGAAGACGGTCGGCTCAATGTAGTAGCCATTTTCCAGGCCCTCCACCTTGTTCACGTGGCCGCCGACGAGAGTTTCCGCTCCCTCCTTCGGGCCCACCTCAAGGTATTCGGTGATCTTGTCCATCTGTTCCTGGGAAGCCTGCGCGCCCATCATCGTTTCGGTATCGAGCGGGTGGCCAATCTTGATCTTCTTTACGCGCTCCACCGCCAATTCCAAGAACTTGTCCGCGATGTCTTCGTGGATCAATGCGCGGGACGGACAGGTGCAGACCTCGCCCTGGTTAAGGGCGAACATGACAAAGCCCTCCACACACTTCTCCAGGTAGGCATCATCCTTGTCCATGATGTCCGCGAAGAAGATGGACGGGGACTTGCCGCCGAGCTCCAGCGTGACGGGGATGACCTTGTCCGCGGCGGCTTTGTTGATGATCTTGCCCACCGGGGTGGAGCCGGTAAAGGCGATTTTGGCGATGCGCTCCGAGGTGGACAGAGCCACGCCAGCTTCTTCGCCGACGCCATTGACGATGTTGAGCACGCCCTTCGGCAGGAGGTCCTCAATAATCTCAATGAGCAGCAGAATCGATGCCGGGGTTTGCTCGGCTGGCTTCATCACGATGGTGTTACCTGCGGCCAGCGCCGGGGCAATCTTCCACGCAGCCATCAGCAGCGGGAAGTTCCACGGGATAATCTGCCCCACCACTCCCAACGGCTCATGGAAGTGATAAGCCACGGTGTCCTGATCGATCTGGGACAGGCGGCCCTCCTGTGCGCGGATGGCGCCGGCGAAGTAGCGGAAGTGGTCAACAGCCAACGGGATATCGGCGGCGAGGGTCTCGCGCACAGCCTTGCCGTTCTCCCAGGTTTCCGCGACGGCGATCTTCTCCAGGTTTTCCTCGATGCGGTCTGCGATGCGGTGCAGCAGGAGCGCGCGCTCCGCCGGGGTGGTCTTGCCAAAAGTCTCGAAGGCCTTCTCCGCGGCATCGATGGCCAAGTTGATGTCTGCTTCCTTGCCGCGGGCCACCTGGCAGAAAACCTCACCGGTCACCGGGGTGATGTTGTCCATGTACTCACCATCGACCGGCGGTACCCACTCGCCGCCGATGTAGTTGTCATAGCGCTCGCGGAAGTTGACGATGGCGTCAGAGGTGCCTGGGTTTGCGTACAAAGTCATGTGCCTAGTGCCTTTCTCGTGGATTCAGTACCGTAACGGTGGCCGCCCACACAATCGCATCCATACGTGATAGGCGACACAACGCTGGACGCGAGTGTAGCGATAAGTATTGCCAAACTCACGTTTTCAATGAGGAAAGCTTTTGGGGTCGTTGCCAAAAGGCGCCTTGCTGCCAAAGTTTTAGCCTCTGCCGCAATTTTGAACACGAACTTTGTCAACAAGGGCACCTTGCGCGCGAAGAGCACGCGGGCTCAGGCCGAGCAGGGCTGGCCGGGCCCAAAACAGAAGAACCCCCTCCCGCAAGGGAGGGGGAAGTGCCTAGCTGTCGCGGCGTCGGTTGCGACGCGGCTTCCACATCACCACGGATGTCGAACGCGGCACGTGGACCAGCTCGCCGCGCGATGGCCGCACCTGGCTGCGCAAGCGCTCAACTTCGGCCTGCAACTCATCGCGCTCGGCGGCGAGGCGGTCACGCTCCGCGGTCAGCTCGATGATGGACTTGATACCAGCCAAGTTCACACCATCATCCTGCGAGAGCGTCTGGATCTTGCGCAAAAGCTCGATATCGCTCTCGGAATAGCGGCGCCCACCGCCGGAGGTGCGGGCCGGGGAGACCAACCCCATCCGGTCATACGTGCGCAGGGTTTGAGCATGCATGCCAGACAGTTCCGCAGCCACGGAGATGACGTACATCGCCTTGGGCTGCGCCGCATCGCTTCGGTTCATCCTGTCTTTGCTCATCATGCACCTCCTCCTAGCGGGCTACCGTGTTGCCGGCCCAGCCGGCGCGCGGATCGAAGCCGGAGTCCTTCTCCGCCTGCGCGTAATTGCGCAGCGCCGAGGAGGCAGCGGCATCCAGGGTGGAGGGCACCGTAACTTGTACGGTCACCATGAGGTCACCAGCCTTGCCGCCGCGCTTGGCCACACCGCGGCCCTTCACGCGCAACGTGCGGCCGTCGGGAGTGCCCGCCGGTACCTTCACGCGCACGGGCGAATCGAGGGTCGGCACCGTAATGGTGTCCCCCAAGGCCAGTTCCGCGAAGGAAACGGGGACGGTGACGTGCAGGTCGTCGCCCTCCCGAGTGAAGACCTTGTCGGGCTTTACCGTGACCGCCACGAAGAGGTCACCAGAAGGCGTGCCATTCGGGCCCGCTTCGCCCTGACCAGCGAGACGCACCTTCTGACCATCAATGACTCCAGCAGGGATGCGCACCGTGATGGAGCGGGTGCGGTGCACCGTTCCGGAACCAGAACAATCAGCGCACGGGTCTTCGGCGCGCTGGCCGGTGCCATCGCAGTCCGTGCACGGCGCCGAGAAACCGAAAGTACCGCGCTGCTCAGAGGTGAAACCGGTGCCATCGCACGTCGAGCACGTTGACAGCTTGCCACTCTTCGAACCGGAGCCGTGGCACGTGGTGCAGGGAGCTTCGCCGCTGAGCTGCAGCGGGATGGTGGTTCCCTTTGCCGCCTCGCGGAAGTCGAGGGCTATTTGCGTTTCGACGTCGGCCCCCCGCGACGGCCGAGCTGTGTGGCCAGCACCACCGCCGCGGTTGAAAACGCCACCGAAGATATCCCCAAGACCGCCGCCTTGAGACGCTCCTCGAGCGGATCCTCCGAAGATGTCCGAGATGTCGAATTCTTGCGCACCCGGTCCACCCATGTGCGTGGATCGAAACCCGCCGGGAAACCCGGCGCCTCCTCTCCGTCCAAAGCCGCCGCTGCGCATCATGGCCTTGAACTGGTCATAGTCCTTGCGGGTAGCTTTGTCTGAGAGCACGTCATAGGCCTCAGCCACCTGCTTGAATTTCTCCGCCGCCGCGGGGTTATCCGGGTTGGCATCGGGGTGGTTCTGGCGGGCCAGCTTGCGGTAAGCGTGCTTAATCTCTTCGGCGGTAGCGGATGAGGAGACCCCCAGATCCGCGTAATAATCCTTGTCTGCCCATTCTGGCTTAGCGTTCACTGGGCATCTCCTCCTTTCAGGAGAGTCGATTCATGGTTGGGTTTTAAGATTTTTTGCTAAGTAAAAAAGCTAACTAAGTAGTGAAAAGAAGAGTGGCGCCAAGGAACATTGAGCCCTGACGCCACCTGCAATACCTATTCTGCGTTGTCCGAGCTATCCGGACTCTCAGCGGTATCGGCTGACTCTGCAGGGTCGGCGATAATCACCATGGCGGTGCGTACAACGCGTTCCCCCACCGTGTAGCCGCGGCGCAGAACCGTGCCGATGACCTGCTCGTCACCGGTGGACAGGTCCTGGACCGCTTCGTGCACCTCGGGGTCGAAGGCATCGCCCTCGGCACCGAACGGGACCAGCTGGTTCTTGGTCAGCACGCCCGTGAGCTTGTCCGCGATGGCCTTGAGCGGGCCCTCGTTGAGGTCACCGTGCTGGCGAGCGAGCTCCATGTCATCAAGGATTGGCAGGAAGTCTGCCAAGACCTTGGCCTTGGTGGTCTCGATCACGGCCTGGCGGTCGCGCTCGGTGCGGCGGCGGTAGTTGGTGTACTCCGCGTTGAGGCGCTGCAGGTCCTCGGTGCGCTCAGCCAGCTGAGCTTCCAGGGAGTTTTCCGCAACGGTCTCCTCACCCGCGGCCGCTTCATCGGTGATGTCGCGGGCGGCGTCCTCTACCGCGGCCTCTGCCTCAGCGGTGTTCGCCGTGGCGTCATCCACAGCGCCGTCGGCAGAAGCGGCCTCGGCGGCGGCAGCCTCCGCAGCCTCAGCGGAGGTTGCCTCAGGGTCGGTATTGGCCGGGTTGCCCGGGTCCTGAGGGGAGGTCATGGTTTACTTCTCCTTGTTCTCGTCGTCCTCGTCGACAACCTCGGCGTCGACGACGTTCGGGTCACCAGCGGCGTCACCAGCAGCGGCACCCTCGGCACCCGCCTCAGCAGCCTGTGCCTCGTACAGGGCCTTGCCCAGCTCCTGGGACTCGGTGCCGAGCTTCTCGACGGCCGACTTAATCGCCTCGATGTCATCGCCCTTCAGCGCCTCATCGACGGCATCGGCAGCCTCGGTCACGCGGTTCTTCAAATCCTCCGGCAGCTTGTCGGAGTTCTCATCCATGAACTTGCGGGTCTGGTAGGAAGTGGACTCGGCCTGGTTGCGGGTCTCCTGCTCCTCGCGGCGCTTCTTGTCTTCCTCAGCGTGTGCCTCGGCGTCCTTGACCATGCGGTCGATCTCCTCCTGGGACAGGCCGGAACCATCCTGGATCTTGATGGTGTTTTCCTTGCCGGTGGCCTTGTCCTTAGCGGAGACGGAGACGATGCCGTTGGCGTCGATGTCGAAGGTGACCTCGATCTGCGGCACGCCACGCGGCGCCGGGGCAATGCCGCCGAGCTCGAAGGAGCCGAGCAGCTTGTTGGCGGAAGCCATCTCGCGCTCGCCCTGGTAGACCTGAATCTGCACGGAAGGCTGGTTGTCATCAGCCGTGGTGAAGGTTTCGGACTTCTTGGTCGGGATGGTGGTGTTGCGCTCGATGAGCTTGGTCATCACGCCACCCTTGGTCTCGATGCCGAGGGAGAGCGGGGTGACGTCGAGAAGCAGCACGTCCTTAACCTCACCGCGCAGCACGCCAGCCTGGAGAGCAGCGCCGACTGCCACGACCTCATCCGGGTTAACGCCCTTGTTCGGGTCCTTGCCGGTCATCTCCTTGACCAGGTCGGACACGGCCGGCATACGGGTGGAACCACCGACGAGGACCACGTGGTCAACCTGGGACAGGGACAGGCCAGCATCCTTGATGACCTGGTTGAACGGCTCCTTGGTGCGGTCCAGGAGGTCCTGGGTGATCTTCTGGAACTCGGTGCGGGACAGGGTCTCATCAAGGAAGAGCGGGTTCTTCTCGGAGTCCACCGTGATGTACGGCAGGTTGATGTTGGCGGACTGGGAGGAGGACAGCTCAATCTTGGCCTTCTCAGCAGCCTCACGCAGGCGCTGGACAGCGCGCTTATCCTTGGTCAGGTCAACGCCCTGGGAAGCCTTGAACTTGTCGACGAGCCAGTCGACGATGCGCTGGTCCCAGTCGTCACCGCCGAGCTGGTTGTCACCAGCGGTAGCCATGACCTCAACAACGCCGTCACCGATCTCCAGCAGGGAGACGTCGAAGGTACCGCCACCAAGGTCGAAGACCAGGATGGTCTGCTCCTGCTCGCCCTTCTCCAGGCCATAAGCCAGCGCGGCGGCAGTCGGCTCGTTAACGATACGCAGGACGTTCAGGCCTGCAATCTGGCCGGCCTCCTTGGTGGCCTGGCGCTGGGAATCCTCGAAGTAAGCCGGGACGGTAATGACGGCGTCGGTAACGTCCTCACCCAGGTAAGCCTCGGCGTCGCGCTTCAGCTTCATGAGCGTGCGGGCCGAAATCTCCTGCGGGGTGTACTTCTTGTCATCGATATCGATGGTCCAGTCGGTGCCGATGTGGCGCTTGACGGAGCGGATGGTGCGGTCAACGTTGGTGACCGCCTGGTTCTTGGCGGACTGGCCAACGAGAATTTCGCCGTTCTTGGCAAAAGCCACGACGGACGGGGTGGTGCGGGAACCCTCGGAGTTAGCGATAACGGTTGCCTCGCCACCTTCCAGCACGGATACAACCGAGTTGGTGGTACCAAGGTCAATTCCTACTGCGCGTCCCATAATCTTTTTTCTCCTTGCGTGTTGGGGTTTGTTTTAAGTTGATAATGCGCGACTCAACTTCTGCCGCGTCCAGTCAGCGACTCTAACAGAAGCGACACTCAAAGTCATCCAAACCTGAGCGCTGGTCACTCAACCTACACAACGCAGGCAAACTCAAAGTTGTTCCCGATCGACTCAACTTTTTTATTTATCGCCAACACGCTGGGAAAATAAACCCGGTTTGGCGGAGACTCACCCCACAGGGACGATTGCCGGCTCACCGTCCACATCTACAACGCAGACTGACAGCCCATAGAGTTCCTCAATAAGGGCAGGGGTGATGACCTCGCGCGGCACGCCCGCGTCCCGCACCGTTCCATCTTTCATCGCCACGACGTGATCCGCATAGCGCAATACATGCGCCAAATCATGAATGACCGCAATAAGGGTTTTGCTTCCTGCCAGCTGCCGCATCAGCCGCATGAAGGAATGCTGGTATCCGATGTCAAGCGCGCTCGTTGGCTCATCCAAGAAGAGCACGGGCGTTTCCTGGGCGAGGGCCATGGCCAGCCAAGCACGCTGACGCTGACCGCCAGACAACGCCGCTACCTCGGCCGTCTCCAGCTCTTCTAGGCCTACCTTTGCTAGCGCACGACTAACGGCACGCTCGTCCTCCTGGCTCCTCCACCCCATAAATCCTTGGTGGGCGAATCGCCCGCGCGCAACCAGTTCCCTGACATTGATCCCTTCGGGAGCTATGGATTGCTGCGACATCACGGCGACGCGCCGAGCGTAGCTACGCCGAGAGAATGCGGCTGCATCTTCTTCGCCAATACACACCGCGCCCGCGTTCGGCGTTTCCAACCGCGCCAACACCTTCACCAAAGTGGATTTTCCACAACCATTGGGGCCGATAATGGCAGAGAATTTCCCGGCTGGAAAAGACACATCCACCGAGTCGAGAATTAACGGGGCAGTCCTCCCATAGGACATGCTCACCCCCTCAGCCCGCACGCTCGGCGCACCGTCACATACTTTTAGTTGGTTCACTTTACTGACCTTTCATTCCGGCAGATCGGGATTGCCACAGCAGCAAACCCGCCAGGTAGATGCCACCGGCGCAGACCGTAATAAGACCGGCAGGCAGAGTAATTGGGAAAAACAGCCGCTGCCCTGCTAAATCGGCAGCGAGCAAGAAAAGTGCACCGAGGACTCCAGAGAGCAACACCGGCGTCCTGTCTGGACGCGAGAGCAACCGAGCCATATGTGGGGCCGCGAGGGCAATAAATGAGATTGGGCCCGCTATCGCCGTCGATACAGCGACAAGAACTGTGCCAACCAGAACCATCACCACACGTGCACGACTCACGTTCAACCCCAACGCACTCGCCGTGCTATCCCCCAGGGCAAGCGCGTCACACCAGCCACGCAGCAGCAACCCAGCGACGCACGCCGCGCCTCCCAGCACCCCCAATGGAATAACTCGCGCCCAGGACACAGCATTCAATGTTCCAGCAGCCCAAGTCGCCGCACCTAGGGACTGCTCCAACTCACCACTAAGAATCAACCACTTGTTTATTGCTGAAAGGAAGAACGTCACTCCAATCCCCACCACAACCAGCCTTGCTCCCGTGAGCCTTCCGGCAAATGAAAGCCCCATGATGAGTAACGCAGTGATAGTCCCACCCACCAACGCGCCTAGCGCAATGTTGAATGCGGAGCTAAAGCTCGCCAAGGAGACCGCGATGACACCGGTATAGGCACCGGTATTAAACCCGATAATGTCGGGTGACCCCAGCGGATTGTGGGTGAGGATCTGAAAGATGGCGCCCGCTATGCCCAAACACATTCCTACGACAATCGCGGCAACCACCCGCGGAGCACGCCATTGCCACACGACGGTGGCTGCAAAGTCAGTGCTATTGGGATTCGTAGCCACGGACCACAACGCTGCACTATCCTGCCCGGCACCAGGCGAGAAGAGCGAATAGGCAGCAATAGCCAGCGCGACGATCACAATGCCCGCAAAGGACAAAACACTTCTCACGCTCACAATCACAGCCTCCTTCCAGCGCGATGGGACAGCGCAATCAATACTGGGGCACCAATGAGCGACACCGTGACGCCAGCCGGCAACTCAGCAGCAGTGAGGTAGCGGCCCACAATATCGGCGCCCAATAAAAACAAAGGCCCCACCACGGCAGCGGCGACAAGCTGTGCCCGCTCTTCGTATATCCCGCACAGCCTGACAACATGCGGGATAACTAGTCCAACGAACACAATCACCCCCGCCGCTGCGGTGGCGGTAGCAGCCAACACCGTTACCGCCGCGACAAGCCCCAAACGAGTCAGTTTGAGGTTAATGCCGAGACTCGCCGCAACGTCATCCCCCAGAGCAAGGGGCGGCAAGTGGCGAGCAAAGACAATCAGTAGCACCACGCCTACCACCAGTCCGCCGAAGGCAATCACCACTGGCGTCCACGAAGCAACGTCAACGGAGCCCGTCACCCAAGCACGGATTCTTGCAAAGGCGTGAGGATCTATCAGGATCAGCGCGGAGGACAGGCCCTCACATACCGCCCCGATGGCTACGCCTGCAAGAATCAGTCTCAGCGGATCAACATCGCCCGCTCTGCCACGCCCGACCGCGGTGACCAGCAGCATGGTCACTGCCGCACCGATGATGGCTGCGAGCGAAAACGCAAAAGGTGATTGCCACCCCCACCAGCCCAGAGCAATGGCGGCGGCCAAGCTGGCGCCTACGTTAATCCCGAAAACTCCGGTATCTGCCAAAGGGTTGCGCGTCATGATCTGCAGAACTGCACCAGCGAGGGCCAAAGCACAGCCTGCGCAAACAGCAACGAGTGTACGGGGAAGACGCCTCTCCCACACGATCGAGGAAGCTATACCAGGCTGTCCCCGAAGGGCGGCCAACACGTCGCTGAAGGGAATGCTACGCGCGCCCAACGCCAGTGACAGCGCCACGCCGATACAGAGAATGGCAAGGCCAGCAACTACTACCCAACCAAGACGCCGGGTATTTCTCTTTCCGGCGCGCAACCCCTGCTCAATCACCGACACCACCCAAATACCTTCATATGCTCACGTTTCCTTAGCTCGACCTAATTTAGGTTAGGCTACCTTTTATGAACATTCGAAAGAAAATCGCACCCCGCACCCCTCTCCTCCGCCTCACTGCTGTTGGTCTTACCGCAGCGCTAGCGCTCACCGGCTGCGCCAGCCTCGAAAACACCAACTCAAACGCTGACGCTTCTAACCCTGCGTCCTCACCGTCCGGGAAAGAATCAGGAAACTCCAATTCAGCCTCGGGAAATGACTCCGTGGCCACCGGAGGCGAAGGCTTTGCCGGGGCGAGAGAGAAAAGCCAAAGCTTTGGCAGCGATGCAGCCCCTGGTCAATTCCCACGCACGGTCACGCATGCACGCGGAACGACCGAACTCAAAGAAAAGCCACAACGGGTGGTTGTTCTAGAAAGCGGCGAACTCGATTCCGTCCTAGCACTCGGCATGAAGCCAGTCGGCATGACCACGTCCAAGGGCCAGAATCCCGTCCCGGATTACATGGCCGACAAAGCAAGTGACATCGAAACGGTAGGCACGATCAACGAAGTCAATATGGAAAAGATTGCTTCGCTCAACCCCGACCTCATCATCGGCTCGCAGCTGCGCATGGATAAGCACTATGACCAGCTCAATTCCATCGCACCTACCGTTTTCTCGATCCGCCCTGGATACACCTGGAAAGAAAACTTCCGACTCATCGGTGAAGCCCTCGGAGAAGAGGAGCGCACCGAACAAGTCATGGCCGACTATGACAAGAAGATCGAAGAAGTAAAGAAGGTCATTGAGGACGGGCCAGTTAGCGAAGACACCACCGTCACCATTCTGCGCTTCATGCCGGGCAAGGTACGCCTCTACGGGCGCCTTTCACTCATTGGAACGGTGCTTGATGACGCCGGCCTCGCCCGCCCCGCCAACCAGGACATCGAAGAGCTCGCTGCGGAAATCTCGCCGGAGAACATTGACCAAGCGGACGCCGACTACATCTTCTACTGCAGCTACGGAGATCCCTCCGCCACCGGCCAAGACACCGCCGTTTCTACCGCGGCGTTCCAACGGCTACCTGCGGTCAAAGACGGCCATGCCATCGAGGTCAGCGACGATACGTGGGCACTCGGCTTGGGGCCTCTGGGCGCACAGAAAATCGCGTCAGATCTCGCGGACTATCTCAGCCACTAACACGGAGGTAGCACCCTCCCCTCAAAACAACACCTGTGGGATTGACTCACCCCAACTTAAGGGGCTAGCTTTCATGTAAGCGAGATGGGTTACACGTCTACGATTTCTGTGCGGCGGGCCATATCAAGGTCACCGATTTCTCGCTAATCAGGCCAGGCCGTTGCCTGGCTGCTCCCCACACGCAAGAAGGGTGGTCGCACATGAATGCTCACTTCATTAGGCAGCGTCGTTCTTCCGATCGGCCACCGGTTGTGTACGCCAGCGTTAAATAAGCACCTCTTTTCACACAGACTGAACGGCACGGCGCAGAGTATGCGCCCGTGTTGGACTAGAAAGTCTGCAGTTTCCGCTTTCCGCAAGGCCGCACCAGTGTGCCTTGAGACCCATAAAGGTTGTAATCCATGACTAACGATGCTCACACCCCCGTTCCCGAATCCACCGACATTGACGCCGCGCTGATCGCCGACGCCGCGGCCCAGGCCCACTCCTGGCTCGCCTCCACCGCCGACGAGCAGGATCCGGCCACAGAACAACTCGCAGACTTATTGCGCAACCCGGACGGGGTGGCCTTCACCATGGACTTCGTGGACCGCGTCATGCGCCCCGAGGATGACAAGGTAGCCGCCCACGCGCTGAAGTCCGTCACCACCACCTATGACGCGTCCTTCCTCGGCCTCATCAACGGCTCGCTGGTGGGCCTGGGTGGGTTCTTCGGGCCCATCCTGCCCAACCTGGTCATGCCGCTGGCACGCATGCGCATGCGCCAGATGGTGGGCCACCTGGTCCTCGACGCCGAGAGCGATGCCCTGAACAAGACCCTGGACAAGGCTGCCGAGTCCGGCGAGCAGCTCAACCTCAACCTCCTCGGTGAGGCCGTACTGGGCGACGACGAAGCGCGCTCCCGCGCCGAGCGCACCCTCAAGCTCATCAATAACCCGCGCGTGACCTACGTGTCCGTCAAGGCCTCCTCCATGGTGGCCCAGCTCAACCCGTGGGATATCGAGGGTTCCTTGGTCCGCCTCAAGGAACGCCTGCGCCCGCTCTACGAGGCCGCCGCGCGCCGCCCGGATAAGGTCTTCATCAACCTGGACATGGAGGAATACCACGACCTCCACCTCACGGTGCGCCTGTTCACCGAGCTGCTCAGCGAGCCGGAGTTCACCAACCTCGAGGCCGGCATCGTGCTGCAGGCCTACCTGCCGGATACTTTCGACGCCTTGGCGCACCTGGCAGAATTCGCCAAGCAGCGCGTGGCCGAGGGCGGCTCCCACATCAAGATTCGCATCGTCAAGGGCGCGAACCTCTCCATGGAGCACGTCCAGGGTGAAATCCACGGCTGGCCGGCAGCTCCTTATTCCACCAAGGATGAAGTGGACGCCAACTACTACCGCCTGCTCGATTACATCCTGCGCCCCGAATTCGCTGACTGCGTGCGCATCGGCGTGGCCACCCACAACCTCTATACCGCGGCCTTTGCCTACAAGCTGGGCACCAAGCGCGGCGTTATGCGCATGATGGATTCCGAGATGCTCCAGGGCATGTCCCCGGCCCAGCAGGCCGCGGTGCGCGAGGCCTTCGAAGGCCGCCAGATCCTCTACACCCCGGTGGTGCACGCGGAGGACTTCGATGTCGCCGTCTCCTACCTGGTGCGCCGCTTGGAGGAGAACTCTGCACCGCAGAACTTCCTCTACGCCCTCTTCGCCCCGGAGGAGCAGGCACTCAAGGACCAGGAGCAGGTCTTCCGCGAAGCCGTCGAGCAGCGCTGGGATACCTTCGCCGGCCCGCGCCGCACCCAGAACCGCCTGGAGGAGGCCGAGCAGGCAGCCGGCCGCCAGGCACCGCGCACCGGGCGCTTCGCCAACGAGCCGGACACCGACCCGGCCCTGGAGGCCAACCGCGAGTGGGCTTTGAAGGCCCTGGCACACAACCCCGGTGAGCACGGCGTGGAGGAAGTGACGGATGCGGGGGTCGTCGACAAGCACGTAGCCCGCGCCGCCGAGCTCGGCGCCGAGTGGGGCGCACGCCCTGCCGAGGACCGCGCCCGCGCGCTCGAGGCCGTGGCCGATGAGCTGGCCAACCGCCGCGGCGAGTTCATCTCCGTTGCCGCCTACGAGGCCAACAAGACCGTCACGCAGACCGACCCGGAAATCTCCGAGGCCATCGATTTCTGCACCTACTACGCACAGTCCGCGCGTCTTCTGGAAAGCTACGCCGCCGAGTTCACGCCCCACCGCGTGACCGTGGTGACCCCGCCGTGGAACTTCCCGGTGGCCATCCCCACCGGCGGCATCGCGGCAGCACTCGCTGCGGGTTCGGCCGTCATCATCAAGCCCGCGCCACAGGTCGTGCACTGTGCGAAGCTCGTCGTGGAGGCCTTCCGCGCCGGCCTTGAGGCACAGGGCCTCGACCCGGATCTGGTCCAGCTCGTCTTCACCGATGAGGGTAACGCCGGCCGCGCGCTCATCTCCCACGACGATGTCGATGCCGTCATCCTCACCGGTGCTTCCGATACCGGCAAGCTCTTCCGTTCCTGGAAGCCGGAGCTCAACATCATGGCGGAGACCTCCGGCAAGAACGCGCTCATCATCACCCCGTCCGCGGACCCGGACCTGGCCATCCAGGATCTCTATCTCTCCGCCTTCGGCCACTCCGGCCAGAAGTGCTCCGCATCCTCCCTGGTCATCTTCGTCGGCGCGGCTGGCGAGTCCGAGCGCCTGCGCTCGCAGCTTGTCGACGCCGTCAAGACCCTCATCCCCGGCCCCGGCTATGAGATCACCACGACGATGAACGGCCTGGCCGAGGCCCCGGGCGAGAAGCTGCTGCGCGGCCTGACCCAGCTGGAGCCGGGCGAAAAGTGGCTGGTGAAGCCGGAGAAGCTCAACGAGGAAGGCACCCTGTGGTCGCCGGGTATCCGCGATAACGTGCGCCCAGGTTCCTGGTTCCACGTCAACGAGTGCTTCGGCCCGGTTCTTGGCATCATGCACGCGGAGACCCTGGAGGAGGCCATCGAGTGGCAGAACTCCACCGGCTACGGCCTGACCGGAGGCATCCACACGCTGGATAACGACGAAATCGATTACTGGCTCGAGCGCGTCGAGGTGGGCAACGCCTACGTCAACCGCGGCATCACGGGCGCGATTGTGCAGCGCCAGTCCTTCGGCGGCTGGAAGAAGTCCGTCATGGGCCCGGGTGCCAAGGCAGGCGGCCCGAACTACGTGGCACAGTTCGGCACCTGGTCCGAGGGCCCACTGCGCCCCTTCGACGTGGACATCTCCCAGCCGGTGGCGGCCCAGCTGCGCGCCTTTGGCAAGCTGGAGCTCTCGGAGGAGGACACCGCCTGGCTGTGGCGCGCGGCAGAGCTCGACGAGCTGGCGTGGCAGCAGGAATTCGGTCGCAAGCACGACCGCGCCGGACTGGTCTGTGAGGCCAACGTCTTCCGCTACCGCCCGGTGCTCACCCCGCTGCAGGTGCGCATTGGCGCCGACGCCGCGCTTCGCGACGTCTCCCGCCTCGCCCTCGCCGCCACCCGCACCGGCTCCCCCGTGCGCTTCAGCGCCGCCCTGGAGAAGGCCGCGGAGCTGCGCGAGCTGGGCTTTGACGTCGATGCCGTGGAGGCAAGCGCCTTCGCCCGCGAGGTTTCCGGCTTGGAGTCCGCGCGCATTCGAACCGTGGGTTCTGTCGAGCCGGGCGTCTTTGAAGCCGCGGTGGAATCCAACTCCGTGGTCCTAGACCAGCCGGTGCTGGCCGACGGCCGCCGTGAGCTCCTCCCCTTCCTCCTCGAGCAGGCGGTCTCGGTGACGATGCACCGCTTCGGCATCATCCGCCAGGTAAGCAGCATCCGCGCATAGTCGTTTCCTTGGGCCATATGGAAAGATATGGTCCATGACTACAAACACTGGTGACTCCACCGCGCCGGAACCCGAAACAACACAGTCCGCCGCGGTGGCACAACCTATCAGCGAAGAGGCCACTATCCCGGTCTCAACAACCGATGACAAATCCCGCGTCCTTGGGCGCGACGCCATTTCCCTAGCCAAGGTGTGCCTGATCTTTATCATCGTGGTGGCGGGCGTCGGCCTGGCCGGCTACCTGCTGAAGTTCATCTGGGTAGGCCTGCTGCCGGTCATCCTGGCCATCCTGGTGTGCACGGTGCTCTTCCCCGTGACGAACTGGTTACGCGCGCACAAGTTCCCCCGTGCACTGGCTGCCATCACCACACTGCTGGGCTTCTTGGCCATCATCGGCGGCGTCTTCGCGGCGATGGCCCCGGTGGTCTCCTCTCAGGGCGCGTCCCTGGTCAGCCAAGCTGAGGGCGGCTTGAACAAGCTCGTCGATATGGCCAAGGACCTGCCCTTCGATATTGATGCCGCGAAAGTCCAGGAAGTCCTCGATGACGCCATGACCTTCATCAAGGGCCAAGCTTCCAACATCGCCACCGGGGTGATTTCCGGCGTATCGATGGCCAGCTCCATCGCCATGGCGCTCGCCATCATGCTCTTCGTGGCCTTTTTCATTCTCAAGGACGGCGATAAATTCCTGCCGTGGCTGCGCACCTATACCGGCTACTCCGCCGGCTGGCACGCCACCGAGCTGCTGACTCGCGTGTGGAACACGTTATCCGGCTTCATTCAGGCGCAAGCAGCCGTCGCGGCCGTTGATGGCATCCTCATCGGCCTCGGCCTCTGGGTTCTCCAGGTACCACTGGCCCTTGTCATCGGCGTGGTTACGTTCTTCGCCAGCTTCATCCCGGTCATTGGTGCTGTCACTGCGGGTGCGTTGGCCGTGATCATCGCTCTGGTCTCCGACGGTCTGACGAAGGCCCTGCTCGCCCTGGGTCTCATCATCATCGTGCAGCAGGTAGAGGGCAACGTCCTCCAGCCGATGCTGCAGTCCAAGGCCATGGGCCTGCACGCGGCGATGGTTCTGCTATCCGTCACGGTCGGCTCCGCCCTGGCCGGCATCATCGGCGCCTTCCTGGCTGTGCCGGTGGCTGCCACCATTGCCGTGGTCTTCCGCTACCACCAGGAGATGGCCAGCCTACGCGCCGGTGAGATCAGCACCGACGACATCAAAATTGCCACATCAGATGGCCACGAGGACGTCATGGAGCTCTACGAGAACCTAGAGGCCAGCAGCGCCCGCTAGCCACACAACCGGCGCATGGTTCGAGCTTTCCCGGCCGTGCAACTGCCCTAGTTGCCAAACTTCTCCCCCACCACCCGGGCGGGAGCGATGGTTTTGGCAACTAGGGCACTTTCCGTATGGAGGGCCTAGTCCGCGGACACCGTGTCGAAGGCCACGGCCAGCTCCTCCGCCGCGCGGTCGAGCACCGAGGCCCACGAGCCATAGGATTCTTCATTAGCGGTGTCCGAAACCTGCTTGAGTAGCGTGCACGGCACGCCGAACTTTCGGCACACCGCGGCGATGGCGTAGCCCTCCATATCGCACAACGCAGAGTCCTGGGCAAGGCGCGTGCGGGTCGGGGTATCCGAAATAAAGGCGTCACCCGTGGCAAGCGTTGCGGTCGGCAGCTTGCCTGAGGTCTCTAGCTCGATGACCTCGGGGAGGAGATAGCGGGAGACATCGCTGAGCACGTCGAGGTGAAAGTCATGCTTGCGTACATGGGAGATCTCAAAGACGCCCGAGAGATCGTCGCGAAGCGCGCCCGCAGTACCGATGTTGATGACGCGCTCCGGCAGCGCCTCTGCCGACGCCAGCACCGTTGTCAGCTCGATGGCGGCGGGAACCGTACCAATACCCGTGATGAGCAGCGGCGCTCCCTCAGGAACATGCGTGGCTTCGGCATCCACGGCGGCAACGAACAGTGTACAACCAGACAGATTCTCCATGCCTGAGAGACTACCCGCTGGCCCGAGGAATGCTCTCCGTAACTCTGGCCGGGGTCTCTGCAGCCTTTGTAGGGTCTGGAACCACACCGAGACCTCAGAAAGGAGAACACAATGTTCACACCACGGGTTTTCGTCGGAGCCGCACTACTTTGTTTCCCCCTCATTGCATGCAGCAGCCCAGAAGAAGTTCAGGCTAGCCCCGTAGCCGAAGTCTGCGAGGCAGGAAATGCCCACGCTGCTTTCGCCGACAACATCGCCCAGGTTCCCCAGTGGAATGGACATGACTGGGCACTGGTTGATTCCGCCCACTTCGATCCGTGCGCGGAGTTGAGCTGGCAGACCATTTCCGTCGAAGGCGCAACGGCGTCCTCGCCGCACCACATCATGCTCTTCCACTACGGCGAGTACATCGGCACCGCCACCGCCGAGCCCTACGCCTTCTTCCCCAGCGTCGAGCAGGTCAACGGCAGTGAGATTTCCGTGACCTACCACTGGCCGCAAGAAGGCGACGCCAATGCCGCGCCGACGGGCACCACGGATGCGAACTTCCGCTGGGACGCTGCCCAGAACAAAGTCATCATGAGCGGTGACGTTCCTCCTCGCTAAGATAAAACCAATCGTGCGCCTCACACGAGGCGCACTTTTTATGGAAGGAACACTAATGCACAGGTCTGCCCTCGTGGGCGCTGTCCTTATCTGTCTCCCCCTCGCCGCTTGTGCGCAAAGCCAGCAGGATGAGGCGGAGACCCCTATGTTCAGCGCGGTCCACAACAGTTCGGCGAACGTTGCCACCAAAACCACCACGGAAGAGGCAGCAAGCCCCGAGCCTACGAGCAGCGAGGCACCTTCCCCTACCCAGAGCGCGGACAAGCCGGAGTCTTGCGAGGATATTGACGCCGACGAGGCGTATCAATCAGGCATTGGCAGCATCGCGCCGTGGAATGACTTTGGCTGGCAACTATCTTCTTCCTCAGGGTTCGACCCTTGCGCGGCTTTAAGCTGGCAAATTATCACCGTCGAGGGTGCCACGGCCTCCTCGCCGCACCACATCATGCTCTTCCACAAAGGCGAATACCTTGGCACCGCCACCCTCGAGCCTTATGGCTTCTTCCCCACCGTCGAGCGAGTAAGTGACGCTGAGATCGCCGTGACCTACCACTGGGCCCGCGAAGGCGAAACCACCGCCGGGCGCACCGGCGAAACGCATGCTGGGTTCCGCTGGGACGAAGGCCAGCAGAAAACAATCATGAGCGGTGACGTCCCACCGAATTAAACCCCTTATTGTGAGGGTAAATACGGCTATAGTGTGACACGGCTTCCTGTGGAAGCTGCTGTCTGCCGCCCCCGTTTTAAGGAGTTTCCTGCGTGACTAATAGCAACCCCTGGGCCCCGCCAAGCAACGAAGGCCCGGAACGTCCTGCACGCTCGGGGAGCATCCTTATCATCGCCGTCGTCGTCCTCCTTGAGATTATTGCTGGTGTCACGTGGCTGGTAATGTCGCGCTCCTCTTCTGAAACCACAGAAGAAGAGGCTCTCTTTACGCAGGTGGCCCCGAGCACCACCACAAGTGCTGAGGCCACCACAACAAGCAGAGAAACCCACACTACAAGCGTTGAGACGAGCACCGCGAAACCCGTGACGTCTAAAGCCACGCCTCAGGACAGGTGCGGTACAGCAGCTGAAAAGACCAGGAATGATATTCCACGTCCGATGACGCTGTTTTGCAATGACGACTGGCTCTACCTCGCCACAGAGAATAGCTCCTCTTTTTATCTCTATTCCTGGGGTGGCGGGGAATGGGTTCCCTATAAGAACGACGGTGTCGATGACACATCATCGATCAAGTGCTGGGATTCCAACCGCCTCAGCGCCGACAATGTCCCGAAGCAAATCACAGATGACATCCCTGTATGCGCGCAAGCCACTGAGAAGGCGGAGGCTCAGGAGACCTGCGATGGTCGCTATATCCTCATCGTAGATTCCCTCCTCGTCCCTTATGACGAGTCCCCGCAATCCGAAATCGACCGCGTTGAGGCCCACTACGCCGGGGTCAAGATCATGCCGGGAACAGCATGCAGCTCGCTGCGTTCGGAACACGAAGGCAAGCAGGTCTATGCGGCCTACTACGACGCCGGACACAGCGTGGATGAGGTCTGTAAGCTCAAGGCGCGATACGGTGGCAACGCCCGTTCGCTCAATAACAATGCAGATTTCAGCGATCCCTGCTAACCCCTCGAAAGGACTTTTCGCCTCGTGGCACACTACAACCTCTATAACTCCCTCAACCTTGACCCTTCCGCTGATTCCGCGACCCTGACCTCGGATATCGAGCGCCGCCTCGCCGCGACTGACCCGTCCAACGCAGCGCTTTACGACGAACTCTCCACCGCCCACAGCATCTTCTCCCGCCAGGACCGCCGCCAGCAGTATGACCGAGCTATCGCGGATCCCTTCGGCCCCGAGGTGGACGTCGCCCGCATCCGCGAGATCGCTACGTCTGGCTCCGGTGTACAGCTCATGCCCCAGCCGTCGACCGCCCAGGCTTCCGGTTCCTCCAACTTCAACGTTGATCTGAGCAACTTCTCCTTCCCCGTGGAGCCCTCCCGCCAGCGCGCGCAGTCGATCCAGTGGTGCATCGTGTGGGGCCTGCTGGCCTTCATGTGGATCATCTCCACGATTCGCGGCCTCGGCGCCCTCGCGGAGGTCGGCAACGCCAGCGGCGTTGAACTCCTCTACGGCGCTGATGACTACGTCGACGAGGCCAGCTCCGCCGGCGCCTTCTTCTTCATGGTCGCCGGCGGCACCCCGGTCTACCTGATGATCGCGGAGTTCATCTGGTCCCTGCGCAAGACCTTGGGCCGCAAGCAGGCCGAGAAGAACGCCACGGCCTAAACTCGCGGGTTAGCGCAGGCGCTGGCCCACAAAGCCTGCTGCCAGCGTGTTGCCGCTGGACTGATCGATGAGCAAGAAATTGCCCACCGCGCCGCGAGCGGCGTAGTCCTCCACGGGAAGCTCCGCCTGCGTTTGGACAGAGATGTAAGCGATGTCATTGAGTGCCGCGGACTCCGGGGCCCCAACATCCGCCACGCCGTCTAGGTCGAGGATGCGGTCCACCGATGCCACGCGCGCCTTGACCAATGCTGTGCCATAGCGCAGCTTCACCATCTGTCCCGCGCGCAGCTCCTTGTCTGTAAGGACCACCGCGGTGGCGGCGAATTCGCGCACCTCCTCCGGGCGCTGTGTTCCAGCAATGAGGTCGCCGCGGGCCAAGTCGATGTCATCGGCCAGCCTAAGTACCACGGAATCCCCGGCGCGCGCCGCCTCATCCGAGCCAAGCGGGCCGTCGGTGGTATCGATCGCGGTAACCGTCGAGGTCCGCCCGCCCGGCAGCGTCACCTCATCCCCCACCGCCACGTGCCCGGCCTTCACGCGCCCGGCATAGCCGCGGTAATCGGAGGCGTGCTCGCGGATGACGTATTGGATGGGGAAACGCAGGTCCAGGTCATCGGCGCGGCCGGTGGCCACGGGGACGGTCTCCAGCGTTTCGAGGACCGTCGGGCCCTCATACCAGTCCATGGTGGTGGAGCGTTCCACCACGTTATCGCCCTTCAGCGCGGAAATCGGGATAGCCACCGAATCGGTGATACCCAAGCGCGCGGCGACCTCGTTGAACTCAGCCTCAATCGCGCGGAAGGTGGCCTCGTCGTAGTCCACCAGGTCGATCTTGTTCACGCCCAGGATCACGTGGCGCACGCCCAAGAGTGCTGCCACGTTGAGGTGGCGGCGAGTTTGTTCGACGACGCCATTGCGGGCGTCGACAAGCAGCACCACCACCTGGGAGGTGGACATGCCGGTGACCGTGTTGCGCGTGTACTGCACGTGGCCGGGGGTATCGGCCAGGATGAAGGTGCGCTTATCGGTCGCGAAGTAGCGGTAGGCCACGTCGATGGTGATGCCCTGCTCGCGCTCGGCACGGAGGCCGTCGACAAGCAGTGAGAGATCCATGCCGTCGAAGCCGCGGTCGGCAGAGGAACGCTCCATGGACTCCACCTGGTCCGCCAGCACGGACTTGGTGTCATAGAGCAGGCGGCCCACGAAAGTGGACTTGCCGTCATCGACGGAACCGGCGGTGCACAGCCGCAGGGTATCGCGCTGTTTCAGCGCGCCGACATTCGGTGCGAGGGTAGTCGTCATCAGAAGTAGCCTTCCTTCTTGCGGTCCTCCATGGCGGACTCGGACAATTTGTCATCGGCGCGGGTGGCGCCGCGCTCAGACAGGGTGGAAATGGAGATTTCCGCGAGCACCTCATCGGGCGAGGCAGCGGTGGATTCCACGGCACCGGTGCAGGACATATCGCCCACGGTGCGGTAGCGCACGGTGCGGGTCTCCAACGGCTCGTCCTCGCGGGGGCCGCCCCACTCGCCGGGGGTCAGCCACATGCCGTTGCGGTTAAACACCTCGCGCTGGTGCGAGTAGTAGATGGAGGGAAGCTGCAGGTTGCGCGCGCCGATGTACTCCCAAATATCGGACTCGGTCCAGTTAGAGATGGGGAAGACGCGGACGTTTTCGCCGGCCATCTTGCCGCCGTTGTACAGGTCCCACAGCTCGGGGCGCTGGCGGCGCGGGTCCCAGCCGCCGAAGGAATCGCGGATGGAGAAGATGCGCTCCTTGGCGCGGGCGCGTTCCTCGTCGCGGCGCGCGCCACCAAGGACGGCGTCGTAACCGCGCTCCGCGATTGTCTCCACCAGCGGCACGGACTGCAGCGGGTTGCGGGTGCCATCGGGGCGCTCCTGGAGGTCGCCGCGGTCGATCCAGTCCTGGACGTGGGCGACGTGCAGGCGCGCGCCGGTTTCTTCTACCAGCTCGTCGCGGAATTGGATGACCTCCGGGAAGTTGTGGCCGGTATCGACGTGGATGAGCTCGAAGGGCACGGTGGCCGGTGCAAAGGCGCGGCGGGCGAGCTCGAAGACGACGACGGAGTCCTTGCCGCCGGAAAAGAGCAGGCCTACCTTGTCGAATTGCCCGGCGACTTCGCGCAGGATGTGGAGGGATTCGTTCTCTAAGTCTTTAAGGTGTGGTGAAAGAGTCATTATTCGTGCAACCCGCATTCTGTCTTGCCGTCAGCGAAAACGCGCCCGGAGCGCGCATCCTCGCCCTCGCCTACCGGGAAGGTCAACGGCGCGCAGCCGATGGAGCGGTAGCCCTTGAGGGTGAGGGGGTGGATGATGAGGTCGTGTTCCTTGATGTACTTGTCGGTCTGGTCCAGATCCCACGTAATGATCGGGGAAATCTTCAGCCGGCCCGTGCGGTCCAGGCTCAGCGCCGGGGCACTCGCGCGGTGCTCGGAATCGGCGCGGCGCAGGCCGGTGACCCACCCGACGTAGGGGTCCATGGCCATGTTGAGAGGCTCCACCTTGCGCATACGGTTATACGCCGCCACATCGCGCGCATACAGGCGCGGACCGTAAATTTTGTCCTGTTCCTCGGGGCTCAGAATCGGCAGGACCCTCACCAAGGGCAGATCCGCATAGCGCTTGGCGACGTCCCCCGCCACCCCCAACGTCTCCTCAAAGTGCCAGCCGGTGTCGATGAAAAGGAGGTCGGCGTCTAAGTGGGCGCGGTGCGCGAGCTCGGCCAGCACGGTGTTTTCCATAGACATCGTGACGGCGAGCCGGCCCGGCGCGTGCTCGGCGGCCCATTCGGTGATGGTCTCGGCGGAGGCGTCATAAAGCTTGTCGGCCCACTCCTCGACGAGTTCCTGGTTTCGCTGGGCCACGGCAGGCTCAAGCGGCGCGGTATCGCGGGTGCCTTCGGGGCTAATGCTGGGATCGCGGTAGTCGCCGCGGTCCAGCAGGTTTATCGGTTCGGTCATGACACCTCACATTAAAGGGAGGCGGGCGTGTGCGCAGCCCCACAGTGGGGCGCGATGGCTGTGAGCTTGGGTACTAGGAAGAATAAAAATTAGCCAGAATGAACCGAGCGGACTAGATTTACAGACTAGACAGTCTATTTCTTCCGAACTGAAGGGGTTCTCATGCAGCGTGTCGCAATTGTCGGGGACAGCCCCGCCGCGCTCTCCACCGCCGAACGGCTCATCAGGGCCGGGCTGTGCGTGGACCTCTACTGCGAGCGCCCCGCGCCCTTCGGTTTGCTGCGCCGCTTCGCCGGGCTCTCCGGCGCGGAATCCGTTGCTGAGCCGTGCTCGAAGGGGACAACGCCGCGCTTGCGGCTCATCGGCAACGTGCGCGTGGGCTATGGCCCAGACGCGGACATCAACCACTCGGATCTCAACCAGCTCTCCGCTTCCGGAGACCGCCACCTTGTTCTTTTGGAGCTCATGGCCCGCGGCGTGGCCATCACCACGTGGGAGGGCCTGTGCCAGCCCACCGACGACGTCGAGGATTGGGCCGCTGTCACGGCGCGGGCCCAGCGCGCCCCGGTCTGCTTCTAGCGCGGGCTAGCGCCCGCGCGTTATAAGGGAAGCCTGCTGACGATACCCCACGCTAGACGCACTCGCGTCTAGCGGGATAGACTTGCGCGGTCATTGACCTTTGGCCTTTCCAGGCCGCTCACATGAAACGTTGGTCTATGGAACTCCTACGTATCCTCCTATCCCGCTCGAAGCCGTATACCGGCTACGTCATCGCGGTGTTGCTTCTCCAAGCACTGTCCACCGCAGCAACGCTTTATCTTCCTTCGCTCAACGCGAAGATCATTGACAAGGGCGTTGCCCAAGTTGATATCGACTACATCTGGCACACCGGCGGCATCATGCTCATCGTGGCCTTCATCCAGGTCAGCGCCGCCATCGCCGCCATCTGGTTCGGCTCCCGCACCGCCATGGGCCTCGGCCGCGACCTGCGCTCCGAAGTCTTCCGCCGCGTCACCCGCTACTCCGCCGAAGACATGAGCAACTTCGGCACCGCCACCCTCATTACCCGCGGCACCAACGATGTCCAGCAAGTCCAGATGGTCTACATGATGATGCTCAACTTCATGGTTGCCGCCCCCATCATGTCCATCGGCGGCATCATCATGGCCATCCGCGAAGACGCCGGAATGTCCTGGCTCGTCGCGGTCTCCGTCATCGTGCTGCTGGCCGCCATCTCCGTCATCATCGTGCGCCTCATGCCGCTCTTCCGCTCCTGGCAGGAAAAACTCGACGTCATGAACGGCACGCTGCGCGAGCAAATCGCCGGCATCCGCGTTGTCCGCGCCTTTACCCGCGAGGAGCACGAGGCCGAGCGTTTCCGCACCGCCAACCGCGACATCACCAACCTCTCGCTCAAGGTGGGCCAGCTGTTCGTCCTCATGTTCCCCATCATCACCGTCATCCTGAACGTAGCCACGGGCGCAGTTCTGTGGTTCGGCGGCCACCGCGTCGACGACGGCCTCGTGGAGGTCGGCTCCCTGACCGCCTTCCTGCAGTACCTGCTGCAGATCCTCGCGGCGGTCATGATGGGCACCTTCATGGCCATGATGCTGCCCCGCGCCGTCATTTGCGCGCGCCGCATCACCGACGTCCTCGAGCACGATCCCTCCATCGTCGAGCCCGCTACCCCGCTCACCCCGGAACGCTCCGAGGGAGTAGTCGAGTTCGACAACGTCACGTTCCAGTACGCCGGCGCCGAAGCGCCCGTGCTTCACGACGTCTCCTTCACCGCCACCCCCGGCACCACCACCGCTCTCATCGGCGCGACCGGTTCCGGCAAAACCACCGCACTCTCCCTGATCCCGCGCCTCTACCTCCCGACGAAGGGGCGCGTGCTTCTCGACGGCACCAATATCGCCGATATGGCACGAGGGGACGTCGTCAAGCGTGTGGGCCTCGTGCCTCAGAAGCCGTACCTGTTTAGCGGTTCCGTGGCCTCCAACCTGCGCCTCGGCGCCCCGGACGCCACCGACGAGGAGCTGTGGGAAGCGCTGCGCGTGGCCCAGGCAAACTTCGTCGAGGACCTCGACATGCACATCTCCCAGGGCGGCACCAACGTTTCCGGCGGCCAGCGCCAGCGCCTGTCCATCGCACGCATGCTGGTGGCGCGGCCGCTGGTGTACCTCTTTGATGATTCCTTCTCCGCGCTCGACGTGCTCACGGATGCCGCGGTACGCGACGCCATGCGGGAATACACCGCGAAGGCGACGACCATCATCGTGGCGCAGCGCGTGAGCTCGATCGTGGATGCGGATCAGATTCTGGTCATGGACGCCGGGCGCGTCGTGGCCCGCGGCACGCACGAGGAGCTGTTGGAAAGCTCGACGACGTACCGCGAAATTGTGGAATCCCAGGAGGTGGCATAAATGACTGAGCAAGACAACGCGACGTTAGAAGCCGAGATCGAGCAGAAGACCGGCGAAAACGCGCCGCGCAAGGCCAAGAATTTTTGGCCCTCCGCCAAGCGTCTCTTTGGTCTGCTCGCGCCATTCAAGGCGCAGCTTGTCGCGATTGCCGCGATGAACCTCGTGTGCGTGTTCCTCGCCGTGGCCGCGCCCAAGGTTATGGGCAAGGCCACCGACGTCATCTTCTCCGGTGTCATTTCCCGCCACCTGCCCGCCGGCATGACCAAGGAGCAGGCCATCGCCGCTCTGCGCGCGGGCGGGCAGGATAAGTTCGCGGACATGGCCTCCGCCATGGACTTGAACCCTGGCTTCGGCATTGATTTTTCCAAGCTGGGCACGGTCATCGGCATCGTGATTGCGATGTACGTGGTGTCCTCGCTCTTCCAGTGGTGGCAGGGCTACCTGCTCAACTCGCTGGTGATGAAGGTTGTCTTCGATCTGCGCGAGCGCATCGAGGCGAAGATCAACCGGCTTCCGCTGAACTACTTCGATACGCAGTCGCGCGGCGACCTTCTTTCGCGCACCACCAACGATGCCGACAACGTCCAAACGGCCCTGCAGCAGGCCATTTCGCAGCTGTTCTATAACCTGCTCATGGTCATCGGCATCACGGTCATGATGTTCACCGTGTCCTGGCAGCTGGCCCTCGTGGCGCTGCTGGCGCTGCCGCTGACCGGTGTGGTCATCGGGGTCGTCGGCTCGCGCGCGCAGAAGCAGTTCAAGGCGCAGTGGAAGGCCACCGGTGACCTCAACGGGCAGGTCGAGGAAGCCTTCTCCGGCCACGACCTGGCGACCGTCTTCGGACGCATCGATTCCATGACGGAGGACTTTGATAAGCGCAACGAGGAGCTCTTCCGCTCCGCCTCGCTGGCGCAGTTCCTGGCGGGCATGATGATGCCGATCATGCAGTTCATCTCCTACCTGTCCTACGTGGTCATCGCGGTGCTCGGCGCGTTGAAGGTGGCCTCCGGCAACCTCACGCTGGGTGGCGCCCAGGCCTTCATCCAGTACTCCCGCGAGTTCAACCAGCCGCTGGGCCAGCTCGGCGGAATGATGCAGCAGGTGCAATCGGGCGTGGCCTCGGCCGAGCGCGTCTTCGAGTTCCTCGACGCGGAGGAAGAACCCGCCGAGGAGACCACCTCCCGCCTGGGTGGACGCGCCAAGGGCCTCGTCGAGTTCGATGACGTGGACTTCGGCTACGATGCCCCGCTCATCCAGGACCTTTCCCTCCGCGTGGAGCCGGGCCAGACCGCCGCCATCGTGGGCCCCACGGGTGCTGGCAAGACCACGCTGGTCAACCTCATCATGCGCTTCTACGACATCGATTCCGGCACCATCCGCCTCGATGGCGTCGACACCGCGCAGATGTCGCGCCACGAGCTGCGCTCCCAGGTGGGCATGGTGCTGCAGGACGCCGTGGTCTTCGAGGGCACCATCATGGACAACATCCGCTACGGCCGCCTCGACGCGACCGACGAGGAGGTCATCGCCGCCGCCAAGGCCACCTACGTGGACCGCTTCGTCCACGCGCTGCCTGAGGGCTATGACACCGTCATCGATCAGGACAATGGCGCGATTTCCTCCGGCGAGCGCCAGCTCATCACCATCGCGCGCGCCTTCCTGGCGCAGCCGGCGCTCCTTATCCTCGATGAGGCGACCTCCTCCGTGGATACCCGCACCGAGGTGCTTGTTCAGGACGCCATGAACGCGCTGCGCGCTGACCGCACCTCCTTCATCATCGCGCACCGCCTGTCCACGATTCGTGACGCCGACATCATCATCGTCATGGAGGAAGGACGCATCGTGGAACAGGGCACCCACGCCGAGCTTCTCGACGCCCACGGCGCCTACTGGCGCCTCCACCAGTCCCAGTTCCGCGAGGACTAGTCGACGGTCACGGACATCCTCGGGGCCGAGAACGTGTCACCCGTGAGGTTCGCCAGCTCAAGGGTGACGTCGCTTAAGGAAAGGTGCTCCATGAGGGCGTCGGGAAGCTCGGCGTCCGGGACAGGATTCGGCTGGGGTATACCGAGCTGATCGAGGACGGCATTGATATCGCCGCTGGTGAGATCCGCCGTGACGGGCACAGTACGCGCGCCTTCGACGGTGGGGGTGGCGGTCAGCAAGGTCGCCACGATGCGCGCGGGTTCCACGGTGGTTACTGAACCACCGGTGGTGAGCAGGCCATCGCCGGCGTTTCCGGGCAAGGTGATGGCCAGGTTGCGCACGGCAAGGCGATCGCCGGTGAGCTCGATAACGCGCACCTCGCCGTCGCGGGTGGGCATCGTGCCCAGCGTGGCCTTCACGTTTCCCGTTAGCGTGACCTCGTCCGCCTGCACGGTGGAGAAGTAGGGCTGTGCCGGAGCGACCTGCGCGCTCACGCCCGTCGCGCTCGCCGCAGCGACCATGGCGGCCACGATCACAACGCTCCGTGAGCGCGAAGGACGGTGCTTAAACATCGGTAGGCTCCCACGCCAAAGTGAGCGCGCCGCCAATGATGCCGAGGAGCGTTCCGATAAGAAAACCTCCCAAGTTAGAGGTAGGCAGCGCAATCACGGCCACGATGATGCCGAGCACTCCCAGATACGTCGAGGTGGCCGGGCGAAACCACGCTCCTAAGCCGAACATGACCAACAGCGCCCCGATAAGCAGCGTGGACACGCCCGACACCGTGGAAATCATGACCAGCAGGTCCGAGATGTGCACGGTGAAATACGCGGGCGTGGCGATGACGATTCCCGAAAGTATGAGCAGCAAGCCCGGGATGAACGGCCGCCCACCGCGCCACGCCTTAAACCGATCAGCAGCCATTTCCGCGGCCCCGTTCCACGGATACACCCACGTTCTGTGCTGACAGCGTCTTGGCGCCGATGGAGGTGGCGCGGACGTCGTCGGCAGTCAGCGAAACCTTCTTTGCATACAGGCCCCACGTTCCGGGATCCGCGGTGGTAGACAGCTGGCGCGCATCGATGCCCACGTTCGCGTCCTCCATGACCAACGAGCCTTCGATGTCCGACGCACCAACCAACAAGTCGGTGGCCTCCACGCTGTTATCGCCCTTCGCCTTCAGCGCCAGCGTGGCCTCCCCCACCGCCGGCAGGTCCGTCGTGACGTAGAGGCAAAGATCCGAGGCCACCGCGTGCTCCATCTTCAACCGGGCCGTCGGCACGTCCTCCTCGCCCTTCTTGTCACTATCCACGAAGAGCGAGAAAGCCTCGCCCTCCAAGTGCCGCATGTTGACGTTGAAGAACGTTCCCGATAGCGCCAGGTTCGCCGTCAGACCGCCTTGCGCCACTGCAAACCCCGTCACGCCGAAAGCCGCAAATCCTGCGATAAGCCCCACCGCCGCCTTCGGCGCACTGATTCTTCCCATACACGTCAGCTTATTTCTCGGCCTCCGAAAACACTAGCTGAATCCTGACTCACTGATTTCGGGGCCGAGGATTTAAGGTAAGAGGCACACACAGCAGCAATTAAAGGAGCGCGCATGTTCGGCTGGGTTGCCATCGCCGCATCGGTCCCGGTGTGGCTGTACTTTTTCTACCGCCTCACGGCGCTGTTTCGGTTCATCCGCTCCGGCGGCCCCACGCAGCTAAACCGTACCGACCGCCCCCTGGCGCGCCTCGGCCGCGTGCTTATCGAAGTCTTCGGCCATACCCACTTCAAGGGCCGGCCGCTGGTCAATGCCGCGCACTGGCTCGTGATGGTGGGCTTCCTCTTCGGCGCCATCGTGTGGTTCGAGGCCTATATCCAAACCTTCGCGCCCGATAAAGGCTGGCCGTGGCTCAGCGACTGGCCGGTCTACCACTTCATCGAAGAGGTCCTCGCGATCGGCACCGTGCTGGGCATCTGCTTCCTCATTGGCGTGCGCCTGAAACTCGGCCACACCGAGCGCGGCAGCCGCTTCTACAATTCGCAGGTCTTCCCCGCACGCTTGGTGGAGGCCATCGTCTTCCTCGAAGGTCTCGGCATGCTCGCCGTCAAGGCCGCTGCGATCGCCACATATGGCGGTGGGTCCCCGTGGGCTGATTTCTTGACCATGCGTGTGGCGGGGGTTATGGGGACGTCGCCAAGCATGGTGCAATTCTTTGCCCTGGTGAAGCTGCTGACGGGCCTGGTGTTCATCGCGTGCATCGCGCGCTATTTCCAGTGGGGCGTGATGTGGCACCGTTTCATGGCCTTCTTCAACATCTTCTTCCAGCGCAACGCCACGGGTGAAAAGGCGCTGGGGGCTGTGCCCACGCCGGACCTGGAGGACCTCGAGCCGGGGAGCTGGAAGATGCTTCTCGACGCCTCCTCCTGCACCGAATGCGGCCGCTGCCAGGACCTCTGCCCCGCATGGAACACCGAGAAGCCGCTGAGCCCGAAGAAGCTCATGATGGACCTGCGCCAGGGCGCGCTGGATAACTACAACCCGCACGAGGGGCTCAACGTGCTGGCGATGGCGGGCACGATTGATGATGATGTCCTGTGGGCCTGCACCAACTGCGGTGCGTGCGTGGACCAGTGCCCGGTAGACATCGAGCACATCGACCACGTGGCGGACCTGCGCCGGTTTAAGGTGCTGGCGGAGTCCGACTTCCCGTCGGAGCTGACCGGGCTGTTTAAGAACATGGAGACGAAGGGCAACCCGTGGGGACGCAACGCCTCGGAGCGCCGCGTGTGGATCGATGAGGCGCGCGCCGATGGCATCGAGGTGCCGATTATTGGTGAGGACGCGGAAGATTTTTCGGACCTGGAGTACCTGTTCTGGGTCGGTTGCGCGGGTACGTATGACGACAAGGGCCGCGCCACGACGCGCGCCGTGGTGGACATGCTGCACACCGCCGGCGTGAAGTTCGGTGTGCTGGCCACGGGCGAGACCTGCACCGGTGACCCGGCGCGCCGTGCCGGAAATGAGTTCCTGTTCCAGGTGATGGCGGAGCAAAACGTCGCCACGCTTAACGACGCCTTTGCCGGCGTCCCCAAAGGCCAGCGCAAAATCATCACGACGTGCCCGCACTGCTTCAACACGATTCGCAACGAGTACCCCGACTTCGACGGCCACTTCGACGTGCTGCACCACACGCAGCTGCTCAACCGTTTGGTGCGGGAGAAGCTGCTGGTCCCGGTGCCGCGCTCCCCGGAGAACCGCAAGCCGGTGACCTACCACGACCCATGCTTCCTGGGCCGCCACAACAAGGTCTTCGACCCGCCGCGTGAGCTCGTGGAGGCGACCGGTGCATCGTTGGCGGAGATGGACCACAACCGCGACGAGGCCTTCTGCTGCGGCGCCGGTGGCGCGCGCATGTTCATGGAGGAAAAGCTGGGCAAGCGCATCAACGAGTTCCGCTCGGAGCAGGCCGTGGCAACGGGCGCGGAACAGATCGCGACGGGCTGCCCGTTCTGCAACGTCATGCTCACGGGCGGCGTGAAATCCATCGCACCGGAAACTCAGGTCAGCGATGTGGCGCTCATGCTGCGCAGCGCCATCGCCCCCTCCGGCGACCTTCCTGCCCCGCGTGAGAAGGCCTTCCTCGATACGCCTCGCCGCCTGCCGGTCTCCAACGCGCCTTCCCCGAAAGGACCCGCGGCGCAATCTGCCCCGACAAGCTCTCCGCAGGCCCCTACGCCGCAGAATGCCTCCGCACCAAGCGCTCCCTCTGCGCCGCAAGCACCTGCAACGCCGTCTGCGCCCAGCACGCCGCAGGCACCTGCAGCGCCGACGCCTCCGGCTGCCCCCAGCGCTCCTGCAGCACCCACTGCGCCCCAAGCTCCGTCCGCGCCAACCGTGCCTACTGCTCCAACGGTTCCTTCCTCCCCTGGCGCTCCGATTGCACCGGCGGCTCCGGCTGCCCCCAGCGCACCCGCCGCGCCGTCCGCACCAAGCGCCCCGCAAGCACCCGCAGCGCCTAGTGCCCCGGCTACTCCTTCGGCACCGACGCCTCCAACTGCGCCCAGCACTCCTGCGGCGCCGTCCGCCCCGACACCACCGGCGGCCCCAACGGCTCCATCCGCTCCGACACCACCGGCTACCCCAACCGCTCCTTCCGCCCCAGGTGCACCGGCGGCCCCCAGCGCACCTAAGGCACCCGCAGCGCCTAGTGCCCCGGCTGCTCCTTCGGCACCGAAACCTCCAACTGCACCCAGCGCACCTCAGGCACCATCTGTGCCAGACGCGCCAGCGGCACCCAGTGCCCCGGGGGCGCCGAAGGCTCCGGGGGCGTCGGCAAGCAAGGGCGACTAGTGCGACGTCGGCCACAGCAGCACCGCGTGCGCTAGGCGTGCCTGATACCCCACAGGTACGCTCTACTCCATGCAAACTGACGTAGCTTACGTCCTCGCCTCGGGCGAGACCAACTACACCAACTCGCTGGTGTCCTTCGCATGGATTATGGCGGTAGCGCTGTTGGCGCCGTTGGTGTCTCATGCCATGGGCAAAAAGATGCCGGCCGTAGCGCTGCTCATTTTCTTCGGCATGCTCATCGGTCCATCGATGTTGGGTCTGGCCCATGAAGACCCCGGCATCGGCATGATTAAGGAGCTCGGCGTCGGGGCGCTCTTCCTGCTTGCGGGCTTTGAAATCGACCTCGCCAGTCTGAAGTCGAAGGAAGCCGCGACGGGGCTCTCCACGTGGCTCATTTGCATGGTGGCGTGTGGCGTTGGCGCGTACTTCCTCATGGATGACATCCCCGGCGCCATCGTCATGGCTATCGCTTTGACGTCCACGGCCCTCGGCACCATCACGCCGATGCTCAAACAGGACAAGCTCCTTGGCACGCGGGTGGGCGATTCCGTGGTCATCCACGGAGCTATCGGTGAGGTCGCGCCAATTACTGCAATGGCGCTCCTTCTGGGAACGCGCTCCACGTGGACAACGATGCTGATTCTTCTGGCCTTCATCGCAATCGCGGTGGCAGTGGCCATCATGCCCTTTGCTATTACGACGCTCATGCCGTGGTTCAAGGACGCCTTCATTTCCGGGGCGGGCTCAACGAACCAGACCATCATGCGCCTCATCATTTTGATTCTGGCTATCCTCATGGCGGTCACCGCCGTCTTTGAGCTCGATATCGTGCTGGGCGCCTTCGCGGCGGGCATCATCTTGAACCGCATCGTGCCCGATGAGTTTCATAAGGGCTTGGAGAACCGCCTCGACGTGGTGTTTTATTCCATGCTCATCCCCGTCTTCTTCGTGGTTTCCGGCATGGCTATTGACTGGAAAGTCATCGTGGAAGAGCCCCTCAAGGTCCTCGGAATCCCGCTGCTCATCCTGGTTACCCGCGGCCTGCCGGTGTTCCTGCGCGAAAACCTCCACCAAACTGGCTCCGACGTCGAAACTACCCGCGAGCGCCTCCAAGTGGCTCTCTACGCGGCAACCGGCCTGCCCATCATCGTGGCGGTCATGACGCTGGCGGTGGATTCCGGCATCGTCGATAGTGAAACAGCCTCCATCTTCATCGCCGGCGGCGCGCTCACCGTGGCTATCTTCCCGTTCCTCTCCGGCCTCGTGCGCGAAAAGGAGCACGCTAAATAGGCTGCTAGGATGGCTATTGTGACTAATCCTTTCAGCATGCGGCTTTCCGACGCCGAACGGACCAACGCCGTCAACGACCTCGCCCAGGCCTTGGGTGAAGGCCGTCTATCGATGGACGAGTTTGAAGAGCGCACCGACGCGATCATGGAGGCGACGACTCGCCGCGAGCTGGCGGCCGTCTTCATGGATATCCCCACCAAGGCCAGCACGGAGCTCAAGATTTACTCCCAAGGTGAGATGGAGCGCGCCTACCAATCAACCCGGAAGCCCCGATTGGCCACGGCCATGGTGGGCTCACTGGGGCTTTTATTCGGCTCGATTGCATCCTTTGCTGCCCTGTCCGGCGTCACCGCCGCGCTGACCGGTACCGGATTGCTCTTCCTCATCCCGGCGCTGTGGATCATGCTGTACGTGGCCAAGGTGGGGCCGGAATCCTGGCACCGCCCGTCGCCGCGCCAGATTGAGCGCCAGCGCATGCGCGAGCTCAAGGCCGCCGGTGCGGAGGAACGCGCGCAGATGCGGGCGTTGGAGCAGGCGCAGTGGGCGGAGAGGCGTCGTCAAGCAAGTGAAATCACCGGCGATGCGATGAATCTGGCCAAACGCAAGCTGGAGCAGTGGAACCAGAAGTAACATATCCGGCATGACACACAACCGGATTTTTGATCAATCCACCAAACTACAAGGCGTTGCCTACGATATTCGCGGCGAGGTTTCCACTGAGGCCGAGCGCATGGAGCTCGACGGGCACAGCATTCTGAAGCTCAACACCGGCAACCCGGCGGTGTTTGGTTTCGATGCGCCGGACGTGATTATGCGCGACATGATTGCGGCGCTGCCGACCTCCCAGGGCTACTCCACGTCGAAGGGCATTATCCCGGCGCGGCGCGCGATTGTGACGCGCTATGAGCTGGAGGATTTCCCCAGCTTCGACGTCAATGACGTGTACCTGGGAAACGGCGTCTCCGAGCTGATTTCGATGGTCACGCAGGCGCTGCTTGACGACGGCGATGAGGTTCTCATCCCCGCCCCTGACTACCCCCTGTGGACGGCGGCGACGTCGCTGGCGGGTGGCACACCTGTGCACTATTTGTGCGATGAAGAGGATGATTGGAATCCGTCCATTGAGGATATTCGCGCAAAAGTAACGGAGAAGACCAAGGCCATTGTGGTCATTAATCCGAATAACCCAACGGGTGCGGTGTACTCGCGTGAAACGCTGCAGAAAATCGTTGAGGTAGCACGCGAATACAATCTGCTGATTCTGGCGGATGAGATTTATGATCGCATTCTTTATGACGGCGCGAAGCACATTTCGATTGCCTCGCTGGCGCCGGACTTGCTGACGATCACGTTTAATGGCCTGTCGAAGGCCTACCGCGTGGCCGGCTACCGCGCCGGCTGGATGGTGCTGACGGGCCCGAAATCCCATGCCCGCGGTTTCATCGAGGGCCTGGATTTGCTGGCGGGCACGCGCCTGTGCCCGAATGTGCCGGCGCAGCACGCGATTCAGGTCGCGCTGGGCGGGCGTCAGTCCATTTATGAGCTCACCGGCCAGGGCGGGCGCTTGCTCAAGCAGCGCAATGTCGCATACGAGAAACTCAACGAGATTCCGGGCGTGTCCGTGACGAAGCCGATGGGCGCGCTGTATTGCTTCCCGCGCCTGGACCCGGAGGTGTATGAGATTCACGATGACGCGAAGCTCATGCTGGACATCCTGCGCGCAGAGAAGATCCTCATGGTGCAGGGCACCGGCTTCAACTGGCCTACGCCGGATCACTTCCGCGTAGTCACGCTGCCGTGGGCTTCGCAGCTGGAGAACGCGATTGAGCGGCTCGGCAACTTCCTGGTGAGCTACCGCCAGTAGCACTGCATGCTACTGACGGCCAAGCTTCCCACGATCGGGGAGGCGTAAAGAAGCACACTCGGCGCGAAAGCGTTCGCGCTCCCTTTGCCTCGAGCGTTAGCGGTCGGGCGGGGCGGGGCTTCCCGGCTCGGAACGTGCTGGCGGCGTGGCGGGCTCTGCAGTGCGGGCGCTTGGCTGAGCACTGTCATGGCTTGCGGTGTCGTCGCGATGCTCGCGGATGCGCTGGGCTCGCGGTGCTCGGTGCGGATGGGCCGGCTCGCGCGGCTCGCGGGGGCCGGCTGGCACCCATTTAATCTTGCCGTTTTCGCGCACGATACGGCCACGGCCCGGGAGACCATTGATGGCGTTGTGATACTTGCACAGCGGGGTGAGGTTTTCTGGGTTTGTCTCGCCGCCGTTTCTCCATTCCTTGATGTGGTGTATCTGGCAATGATCAGCCCCACACAAGCAACGGCCCCAGGCACAGGTGGGTTGCTCGCCGCAAGCCATGATGCGCTGCTTCTCCGAGGCAACGCGCTGGGTGCGGTGGAGTTCGACGGGGCCTTTGACACGGTCGACGAGCATGACGAGGCCTTCTTCTGCGAGCTCGCGCTCGATAAGTTCTTTGCCCGTAATCTTGGCGCCGTTGGATAACTGAATCACGATATCCCCAAGGTCGGGTGCCGCGGTATCAGCACCACGTGTCTCATTGTTGGTGGATTGGGTTGCGGAAGACGCTGGCTGGCTGGAAACCGGAGTTGCGGCGGAGTCGGGGCGCGGGGTGGACGGGTCGCCCAAGCGGCCCAAGATTGTGGCGTATTCGGGAAGCTCCATGACGGCGAGGGGCTGGGGAACGGGGCGGGCGAGGCGCCCCTCGCGAAACGCGGCCGTGAAGGAACCCACAGGATCGTCCTCATCGATATTGGGCCGCAAATCCTCGATGAGCGCCGCCGGGGCCGTGAGCGTGAGCTTGGATAGCTCCTTTCCCCGGCGAATTGTCACGCCCGGCTTCGGCGTGGGCGGCGGGCTGAGCTCGCGAATGCGCTTGCGCGCATAGCGGGCCACGGCCTTCTCATCGCCAGTGATTCCGCACAGTTCAATGCGCAGGTCCCACGCCTGGCGCTGCTTCTTCAGCCTTCCCGCGAAGCGTTCAATGAGCAGCAACGTGGGAAGGTCGTGCCCATTGGCACGGGCGGCCGAAACGGCACGCGCCTGTTTGCGGGTGAAGGAGGTGGAGGCAAAGTAGACGTCGAAAAGCGCCAGCAGAGAGCGTGCCGCAGACTCCGGACCCCACACCCGAAGCTGCTCGAAGCTGAGCCCCGCAACGCCGGCGACGAGCTCGATGCCCGCCGCCTGGCTGCGAAGATGCGCTTCCACAAGGTTCATGCCAGCAACGCTAAACGCCCCACCCGCACCGCACAACGGCGCCGCCGCCAGCCTGTGGATAACTTGTTGATCGTGTCATCATTAGTTTTCTTTTTAATGAAACTCATTCACAATGATAGGCATGACTAACCTGAATCCGTGGCGTACTGGGCTCATCAGTTTTCTTAGCCTCTCCGCCCTGATAACGCTTGCGGGTTTGTTTCTACTACGCCCCACCACCCCGCCATCCGAGCACACCAGCGCCGATTTCTTCGCTACCTATGCGCTCAATCAGCCACAGGTGACCGGAACCGTCGACCGCATCGATCATCATCTTTGCAGCGATCCCCATGCCGGCCGGGCTTTCGACGAAGCCCCGCTGATTCCCGCCGCGAGCGAGGACACCAGCTGCACCCGCGCACTGATAGATCTGACCTCCGGCGAGGACACGGGGCGCAAAACCCAACTCATCTTCCACGGCCTGGCCAGTGACCCGATCCTAAACCAGGGCGATGAGATAGTGCTTTCCCATTCCGCGGATGGCACCTATGCCTTCGCTGATTTTCAGCGCAGTGGAAACCTTGCGTTATGGGCTATTATCGCGGCCCTTGTTATCGTCGGCTTCGCCGCCTGGCACGGACTGCGCGCACTGCTGGGCCTAGTAATCAGCTTGGCAATCGTCTTCTTTTACCTCATCCCCTCCCTCATCGAGGGCCATTCGGCGCTGCCGCTGGCGCTCGTTACCTGCGCGGCCATCCTTTTTCTCGCCGTTCCTCTCGTGCACGGCGTGAACTGGAAATCAGCCTCCGCCTTAGGAGGAGCATTGGTGGCGCTGGCGTTGTCGGGGGCGTTGGGGTGGGCGTCGATAAGCAGCACGGCACTGACGGGTTCCAGCTCGGAGGATAATCTCAAGCTGCTGCTCTACATGCCCGGGGTGCCCGTTGTGGGCGTGCTGCTGTGCGGGTTCATTGTGGGCGCGCTGGGCAGCCTCAACGACATCGCGGTGGCGCAGGCCTCCACCGTGCGCGAGCTGCACGCCGCCGATCCGACGGTGGGGCCCGGCGCGCTCTTTACCTCAGCGATGAAAGTGGGCCGCGACCATATCGCCTCCATGGTGTACACCATCGTGCTGACCTATACCGGCGCGGCCCTTCCCCTGCTCATGCTCATCACGGCGGCGCAGCGCCCAGCCCTGCAGATCCTCTCCAGCGACCTCGTCGCCACGGAGGTTCTGCGCTCCCTGCTGGGCGCGATGGCCTTGACACTCGCGGTGCCGCTGACCACCGTGATTGCGGCGTTTACTGTGCCGGAAGGACGCGACCAAGCGCCTCGACGGTCCAGCCCGCGGCACGCCAAGCATCGACGCTGAGCACGTTGCGGCCGTCGATAATGTGGCGGCGGGCCACGAGTGCACCAGCCTCAGCCGGGTCGAGGTCGCGGAATTCCTGCCACTCGGTGGCCAGGATGACCAGCTCGGTGTCCTTGAGTGCCGCGCTTGCCGACGCCGCGTAGTTCAACGTCGGGAACACCTTCTTAGCGTTCTCCCTCAGCCTCGTAGCAAAACACAACAGGCGCTGTGAGGTTTCCTCTCACAACACCTTTAGTGTTTTCGGGTGGTCATCCCCTGAGGGGTGGGTTCTAGCTCAGCTGGCGGCGTCGCGTCGCGAGAAGCACGCCGAGACCGATGATGGTCAGACCAACCAACGTTGGTACCCACAAACCAACGCCGCCTGTCTTGGGAAGATCGCCTTGGAATACGTTGGCGACTGTCATCACCACGTCCTTTGAAGAAAGGTTCCATTGGCTCGGAGCCTTGCTGTAATCCACCTCTTGAGCAATGAGTTCAATGCCCTCTGGGTCGTCGAAGGTAATATCCGCCTTCACGTCCTTGCCCTGACCGCTCACAGACACCCTGAAGTCAATTGGCTTTGTAAGCAGGCTGTAGGACTCCGGAGCCTTAGTCTCAACGAGGCGGTAATGCCCCGGCTTGAGTTCCTCCGAGCTAAAAGTGCCGGTTTCCTGATTCAAAGTTAGCTTCGTAGCAACACCCGTCTCGTTGCCCTCATTGTCGAGCGTACGCAGCTCGAACTCCGCGGTCTTGAGCTTCTCTGCCTCAGCAAGGACGTTCTCCTTGTTGAGATCATCGCTTGAAATCTTGGCTAGGTGCAGACGAACCGTATCGGTTCCTTCTTCCGGATAAGGAACACAGCCATCATCTTCTTTATTTCCAACAATGGCAGTGTTGAAGAAACCTTGTCCAGGTTTGCATTCACCAGTTTTAGGTGCTGCAGCATTTGCGTCGATCGCCACCTGCATCTCGACTTCGAAGACGTGCTTACCGTTACTGGTTTGACCAAACTGTTTGGTACCCGCAGGTTGGATTTCAGCGTATCCAGCCAGCTTGAACGGGCCGGCTCCTTGCTGAATTCCGGATCCCGCCTTGCGACCAAATTCATCAGTCTTGGTCCACGAGGTCTTCAGAATTTTCACTGAGTTCGGAAACTCCGGCTTATCAACAACCTCGTCATAGATTGCGCCCATATTTTTATCTGGGTTGGTCACGGTAATTGTGTACTTCAGGTTGTAGGTGCCATCGCCGTTAGCAATTGCGTGATCCTCAACAGCATCCTTTTCCACCAAAGGATCAACCGGCTCAGGCACGGTATCAGGGGCAATTGCCGATGTACCGTCAGTGTTATAAGAACTGGGCGCAGTTCTCGTCCCAACAATTCTCGGCTTCACACTTCCGATGCTGGCCGCAGCATTACCGACCTTGATTTCCACAATTTGGCTTACGCCCCCTTTGGAAGAGCTACCGCCCAAGCCAAAGGCCAAGGTATCGCCAGATTCTGCCCATCCTTGTCCCCATACCGGCGCTTTATTCGGGTTCCCGAGAAAACCAAACAGGGTCTGGCCGGACGGCATAGTCAGGTTAGTGATATCGATGCGATCAACTTTGCCAGTGGAGAGATTGATTCGTTCAAGCCAGATCTTTTGCGGAGTGCTTGGGTTTGCCCACCCGCTTTGAATTCCCCACGCATAGTTGGGGGCATCCGAAAGAGCTACGATGTCCTCAGATACGGTACGGTAATTTTGTCCGATGGACCATGGCGTAGCAGCCGCTTGTTTTGCGGGGAATTTATTCTTAGAAGTTGCTGTGAGCCGATCGAGGTCAACCTCGTAGAGCCGTCCGGCTCCCCAGCTTGATGACGCAGCTACCCAGTACTTTCCATTCGAGTCGAAGGTACCCGCGTTGATGCCGCTGCCTAGATCATTGGAGTATTCACCGACTTTGCTAGCGTGCTCAGGTAATTCGCCAAGGAATCCTTGCACGCGTCCGAGGTCGAAAACCTCACCAGTGTAGGGGTTAATCTGAAGCAAATGCCCAGCAGGGAAACACGGGTCCTCGATGTGGCCGACAGAATCTACAGTCCTAGGCTCACTAATCGCATAGATGTAGTTATCTTTATCGTTGTAAGCGATTGCGTTGTAAACCCATCCGCTTTTCGGCCCGACTTCGTGGGTCTTATAGTTTCCCGTCTCATCTTGTACTTGCAGGTAGAGCTGCGAAGAAATACGGTCTTTACTACTGTTCGGGCTGGCCACCACAAACCGCCTCGTGCCGTACAGAGCCTCACTAGCAGTAAGGCTACGAGCAGGCTGACGGCTGTCGGGTTTTGTATCGCGCTGGGTACACTTCTCGCCTGAAGGAGTTACTGGGGGAACATCCTTCTCTTCAATCGGGGCAATCGGAAGCCCTGGCTCAGGCTCAATCACCCAGTCCTTGTCACGCGAGCCGTTAATGACGAGATCTTCCGAGCGGGTAGGCTCCGAACGGTACGAGGTGCGGAGAACAACCTGGGAATCCTTCGCAACTTTGACCGAGCTGAGCCGCTGTCCATCCTTGGTTGGGAACCATGTGATTTCGACGCGATCCGAATACGTTTTTACCTCGTGTTCAAGCGTGACACCATCTCCCAAACCCTCAATGGGCAGTTCAAAGTAAACGTCTTCGAGTCGCGCGGAAGGACTCAGGGTGAGGTGAGCATTCTCGAAGAGAGAGTTCTCCTTCACCGTAAACGTAGTCTTATACGGGTCCTCACCCTCGGTCTTCTGTTCCGACAACTCAACCCCGTTGCCGGTGACATTGACCCGGTGGCCTTGGGACTCATTGTCCATGTCCTGGCCCCAGATTTGCACTGCATACGTGCCATTCGGAGGTGCGACTGGGTTAAAGATGATGATGTCGCCACCTTGGAAATATAGATCAGTCACCTTCGGAATGAGCTGGAATTCCGTGTCATAAGACTTATTAAGAGAATTCCAATTCCATTCCTTCTCATAGAGATCCTCAAAGGTACGGTCTACAACAGTCGTGCCATTGCGCACAACGCGGATGCGAACGGGGCCCGTGATCGACTTGGTATTGGAATCATTTCGGTCCTTCTTAATAGCGAACCTTGTCATCCGCCATTCACCGGTTTCGTTCACGGTCATGCCCAACTCTGGATTGCCGTTGAGGAATTTCGGCTGGGGATTGGACAGCGACAGCTCTTGGTCGTATACGCCCGGCTGACCATAAACAGGACCCGGTTGTGCTGCGCGAAGTTGCCCGGCGTTTGCCGACTCCGGGGACAGCTCTAGGGCATCGCCATCCTCAGATGCATTAGTGCCGGTCTCAGTTGCAGTTGACCCTTCTGCAATCGTCTCGGAAGTCTTCATACCGAAACCAGATTCCTTGAGTTCTTTCTTGGACGGTACTTCGTCGGCTTCAGCTACGGAGTACTCAGCCTCATCCGTGGTCTCAACCTCAAATTCAACGAGGCGCGGAGGAACCGAGTACAGCGCCTGGATATCAAAGGCCAGGTAGCTTTCCTGTTCGTCAGCCTCCTTGTCATTGTTCTTATCGGCGTTCACGAATCCGTAGAACTCAGGTTCAATCTCATGCCCATCAATAGTTACCTTGCGGATCTCTTTGATCTCACCCTTGCCAACACGCTTGATGGCAAACACATCCTCCAAGGAAGCTTTGAACCCAAAATCCCAAACGTATCCCTGGGGGTCCTTGACGGTGATATGGTCTACATTTTTCTCCCGCTTTACCGTCACCGCCTGTTCAGTTTCGGCAGGCTCTGTTTCTACAGGAGAAACGGATTCTTGCGCCGATACCTCAACCGGATAGGTTCCTAGACCCACGGCAAGGGCGAAGGAAGCGACCACAGCGGAGACTCCTCGTATCGCGTTGCGGGTACGCGAGCTCGCAGTACGTGCTGCAGGCTTTTTAAAGTTTCGCATAATCGTTCTTTCCTAGAGTCCGCGGTTTATTGTGTTTGCTTGTTTCCGTTGCGCCGTGCGAGTACGGCACCGAGTAATACGAGCATGCTGCCGAGGCCTACAGCCCAGAGAACGTTCGCACCAGTCGACGCCAGTGGAGAATCTCCGTTGCTTGACGCTGGCGGCTCGCTCGTGGGGGGTTCTTCATGCGGCCCGTTTGGAACTCGGGGTGTGGTTTCTTTCGAAGGGGTGCCAGGATTGTGCGGCGGAGTGTTTTCTGGCGGCGGAGTATCTCGGGGCGTCGTTACCGGTGTTGTCGATGGAGGAGGAACATCTTTGTCCTTATCCCACTTGGTCACCACGACGTTCTCATAAGTGAACGATGTTCCTTCGAGATTCGCCAGAGGCAGAATAATCAGCTTGGGGGATGAAACATGATAATTGAACGCGCTGTCCGGTTCGTCTTCTTCGAGAAGATAGAGCCCTGGCTTAAGTCCTTCGAAATGAGCACGCCCGTCGTCCCCAGTTGTTTGAGATACAACTCGCACGAGGCCTTGAGCACGAGCATCATCGAGCTCCATGTTCTTGGCCGCTGCTCGGCCGGCAGATGTGGTGACATCGATGCCTTTAACTTCCGACAAGGTAAAGGTTGCACCAGAAATTGCAGGAGGCTTCTCACCAGCGGGAACGGGATCGAAAGGATTCGTGGCGACCTTCTCTACGACCAGTGAAATTGAGCGCTGCGAATCGACGCTTTCTGCAGCAATTCCTCGGTCATTTCCACTAATCACGCGGGCTTCTGCTGCGGGAAGGAAGAGCCCCGAGGATAGTACTGTCGCTGCAGCAATCGCCGCTACGTATTTGGTCCTACGCATTATGATTCCTTTTCCTCTTGAGCTTCCTCGGCGTGAGTGCTTTTCTGCTTTTCCCGGTAAACCCACCAGATGAGTCCTAGGAGGACCAGGAGGGAAACACCCAACAACAACCACATCCACCACTGGAAGATGGAGGCGGATTCGTCGATAAGCTGCTCTTCGTCCGGGTCCATCGGCACGCGTTCCGCATGAACAAGCAAACGGTGGGTGTTGATGCCGTATGGAGTACAGGTGATAAGGGTCAGTAGGTCACGATCACCATCTGCACGGAGATTGTCTACTTGGTCTGGCAGAACAACCTCGGTCTCATAGACTTGGTATTTCATTCGCTCGCCAAACGTAGAAATGTAAACTGCATCGCCCGCTTTAAGCTCTTCAAGGTCATCAAACATGGTCGCATTAGTCAGACCCGAGTGACCGGTGATAACCGAGTGAGTTCCCTCGCCTCCGACGGGAAGAGACGTCCCATAGAGGTGTCCTAATCCGCGCTGAAGGGTGGAGTCCTTAGTGCCGTGGTACAGCGGCAGCTTTACGTCGATAGCGGGGATGACAACTTGGGACATCGCCGGTGCACCGCTGAGCTGGACGAGGTACTCCTGATATTCAATATTGTCTTCGCTGATGCGAGTTAGCCACGGGTCCAAAATCGGGCCATTGGTATGCGCGGCGTTGTAGCTGCGCGCCGCCTGAACCTGCTCACTGGCTTCTTTAGCATGGTAAGCATCGCGGAACTCCTGCTCGTACTCCTCAGTGACTTGCTGCTGGAGGTGGTTGTTCCACTGCGTTGCCAAGACTGGGTACATGAGCACGCATAGACCAGCAAGAATGATAACGACGGGCAGAATAACGCGCTGTAGTAGCGAGCGCTGCTGCCGGTGCTTGTGCGCAGGTGTGCGCGTAGCGATGCTCATGCTGTGTCCAATCTTTGTTTAAAAGAGGCGGGGATACTTTTGAATGGCGCCTCCCCGCGTGGGTACGCCGCATGTTGGTTTAGCGTTCAGTGGCCGCTAGACCAGCAATGCACAGCACGCTTAGGCAGCGTTACGACGAGCAACGAATACACCGGCACCCACAATGGCGAGACCAACGAGAGCCAGAGCGGTGATACCCATACCACCGGTGTTCGGGAGGAAACGGTCGCTCGGCTTATTCTTCAGGTCGAAGGAGTACGCAAGGTTCTCAACCTTCACGTTCTCGATGCCGTTCATGCCGGTAACGTCCGGAGCAGTCTGGGTGCCCTCGTCCGTGCGCTTAATTACGAACGGAACCAAACGCTCATCAAGCTGGAAGCCGGTCGGAGCCTTGGTCTCCTGCGCACACAGCAGAGTGTTGTCATCGGCATTGTCAGCAAAATCGGTGGCGTGAATTCCAGTGATGGAGATCTTGCCGTCCTTACCAGTGGTCCAAGAAGACTTATCGTTGACGGTCAGATCTTCGGTATTAGGAAGCTGAGTGTAGCCGTCCTCACCGGCCTGGCACTTCACCAAGCGGAACTCTGCACCCTGAAGCGGGGTCTTCCCGTCCTCACCTACCTTATTGATGTTGAGGGTACCCCAGTAGGTCTTTACTTCCTTGGACTCGCGGTCGTACTCACCTTCACCATTACCGGTGTTGAAATACAGCTGGGCCTTGTTAGGGATGACCTCAACGTCTTTAGGCGCCTTCGTAGTGATGCGGGTCAGAACCTTGGTGCCCGCCTTCTGTCCAGCCAAGAGGGCACGGCCTTTGTCATTGAACTGAAGGTTGATGTTATGCTTCCCATCTGCCGACGGTGCGGGAGTGATTTCAGCAGTGTAGTTGGCCGGATCTACCTTAGTCGCGGTATCCCAGTCGGTACCCAGGCGGACCTCGATCTTCTCAGCGGTCGGAGCTTCAAGGCGACCATCGAGAGCATCTACCACTCGGTAGCTTACAAGCTTGTCCAAGCTCGAAACTGCCTTCGGAATGTCAGAGCTGATGGTGTAGGTGTAGTCCTGACCACCGTGCTTGTCCTTATCCTGAACGGTCTTTTCAATGCCAGCACGAGTGTTCTTCGGGTAAACGTGAACGTTGTTGATCAACTCAGTGCCGGTCTCATTGGTAACCGGCACGGAAACCAAGAAATCGGGCCCCGGCACGAAGCCAGAATCTGCTGGAACCTCAAGCTCAGAGACGCGGTAGACGCCTTCCTCAAGGCCGGTGAACTCGATGACACCCTGGTCGTTAGTGGTGCCTTCCTGAGCAGTTGCACCTTCAACAGGAGTGGCCTTCGAAGCATCATTCTTGTCAGCACCCGTAGCTGGAGTTACGCGAATGATCGAGAACTTGAAGCCTGCAGGAGTATCTGGGGTCTTACCCGGGATCTCAGCCTCATCCAGCTTCGAACCATTAGACGTCCCGTAGTTGTCTCCATTGAGGTCACGCTTCGTGATGGTCAAGGAGTAGCCAGCCTCGTTACCCGGCTGCTCCGCCTGTGCAGCGGCCGGGGCTGCATTCTCAATAGCCAATCCTGCGGAGCCAGCAAAAGTGAGACCCGCAGCGATGGCGATTGCGGCAGTCTTCTTAATGACAAGTGCCATGGTGAGATTCCTTTCGGAGATTCAGTATTCGCTGGGCCCGTAGTGGTCAGCGATGAGAGAAAATTGAGTGCTCAAGAACTTCTCAAGTTTTCTGGGCCCAGCTTGGGCTCCGTTTGTAACCTTACTCCTTGCTTAAAATTAAGTCGATTTCCCCTGCCACCCGACTGCCTGCACGACATCCCGATACTAAATCTTTTTGACAGATTCAAGCTCCTTCCAGTCATAGCCCAAAACTATCCATCACCACGGCCGCAACAATAACCAGCACAAATACAGGCTGGGCACCGACATGCACTTAAAACTTGCAGATATTCACTCAACCCTGCAGCTCGTACATAGTTGCGGAACGCCAGTAACATTCAGAACCCTTTTCGGGGGTGCCGCATAGGCGCTGTACTGGAACTATAACTCAGGCCTTTACCCCCTTTGACCCTTGAAATACTTCCCATTGGCCCTCAAATAGCCGATACTCTTGACAGCAGTTTTTCAGCTTAGGTGGCGCAGAAGCTGAAAAACTACTGTCAGTAATAGACGCCTCGATCCCTTATCACTAAAGGGGACCAAGACACTACAAGAATCCTCCATTAAGAATCACCGCCCCACCCTCAGGGGCGATGATTCAACATATACGGCGATTGTGGACCTTAGGCTGGCAGGACGCGCCCCAGAGCATCGAGGGTCCAACCGGCCTCGCGCCACTTGTCGACGTCCAGCACGTTGCGGCCATCGATGATGTGGCGGCGGGCCACGAGCTCACCGGCTTCCGCTGGGTCGAGGTCGCGGAATTCCTGCCACTCGGTGGCGAGGATGACCAGCTCGGTGTCCTTGAGGGCGGCGTCGGCAGTCGGCGCGTAATTGAGGGTCGGGAACACCTTCTTGGCGTTCTCCATGCCCTCCGGGTCGTAGACCGTGACGGCAGCACCGGCCAGGGAGAGCGAACCGGCCACGGAGAGCGCTGGCGAATCGCGGACGTCATCGGAGTTGGGCTTGAAAGCGCAGCCCAGAACGGTGACGCGGTGGCCGAGGAGGGAGCCGTCGAAAGCCTGCTTGGCCAGGTCCACGACGCGATCGCGGCGACGCATGTTGATGGCGTCGACCTCGCGCAGGAAGGTCAGCGCCTGATCCGCACCCAGCTCGCCGGCGCGCGCCATGAAGGCGCGGATATCCTTGGGCAGGCAGCCGCCGCCGAAGCCGAGGCCAGCACCGAGGAATTTGCGGCCGATGCGCTCGTCGTAGCCGATGGCGTCGGCAAGCTTGACCACGTCCGCCCCTGCAATCTCGCAGATTTCAGACACCGCATTGATGAAGGAAATCTTGGTGGCCAGGAAGGCATTGGCGGAGACCTTGACCAGCTCGGCGGTTTGCAGGTCGGTCACGATGAACGGGGTGTTCTGCGCCAGCGGCTTGGCATAGACCTCGCGGGCAACCTCTTCGGCACGACTCTCGGCGAATTCGCCGACGCCGAGGACGATACGGTCCGGGGTGATGGTGTCCTTGACGGCATAGCCCTCACGGAGGAACTCCGGGTTCCACGCAATCTCCACGCTGGTGCCTTCCGGGGCGATTTCATCTGCCATTTTCTGCAGCTCCGCTGCGGTGCCCACTGGGACGGTGGACTTGCCAAAGATGATGTGCTCGCCCTTCAAGCGCGGCACGAGCTCCGTGATGACGGACTTCACGTAGGTCAGGTCCGCCGCATAGGAGCCGTGTGCCTGCGGGGTTCCTACGCCGAGGAAGTGCAGGTTGGCGAATTCCGCGGCGTCATCATAGCTGGTGGAAAAACCCAGGCGGCCGGACTCGATGTTGCGCTCAAGCACCTCCGGGAGGCCGGGCTCATAGAACGGCACGCGGCCGTTCTTGAGGGCTTCAATCTTGCTTTCATCAACATCTACACCGAGTACCTCGTGGCCGAGTTCCGCCATGCAGGCGGCGTGCGTCGCACCCAGGTAGCCGGTACCAATCACAGTCATACGCATAACCGGGAATTTTAGGCGCGGTTGACCTGAAGCGCGCGGCGAGAACGAAAAGTTTAACGGAAGTTCAGATAGGACTTCGACGGTGTAGGCCCGCGCTGGCCCTGGTACTTCGACCCCAGTGCGCCGGAACCATACGGGGCCTGCGCCGGCGAGGACATCTGGAAGATAGCCAGCTGGCCCACTTTCATCCCCGGCCACAAGGTAATGGGCAGGTTCGCGGTGTTAGACAACTCGAGCGTGATGTGTCCGGAGAAACCCGGATCAATGAATCCGGCCGTGGAGTGCGTCAGCAGGCCCAAGCGCCCCAGGGAGGACTTACCCTCCAAGCGTCCAGCCAAATTCGCAGGCAGGGTGAACTTCTCCAGCGTTGCACCGAGCACAAACTCACCCGGATGCAGCACGAAGGCATCGCCCTCAGCCACCTCTACCTCGCTGGTGAGGTCCGGCATCTCCTGCTTGGGGTCGATATGCGTGTAGCGCGAGTTATTAAACACGCGGAAGAACTTGTCTAGGCGCACATCGATTGAGGAAGGCTGGACCATCTCTGCGTCATAAGGCTCAATGCCCAAGGCATCAGGCCCCTCTGAGTCGATGGCGGCACGAATATCACGATCGGAAAGAAGCACGGCACACAGTCTACCTCCCCACTGGGCCTTTTATGGCCTCGGGCGGCGGCGGTGCTAAGCTTTACTGCGATGCAGATTCTGCATTGCGCCGACGTAGTTTAATGGTAGAACTGCAGCTTCCCAAGCTGCTGGCGCGGGTTCGATTCCCGTCGTCGGCTCCACTTATTTACCCAGCTCAGGCTGGGTTTTGTTTTAGGTCTCGTCGGCGGCGCGAAGCAGCGCCGCATAGGCACCGCCGCGCGCAAGCAGCTCGGCGTGGGTGCCGCGCTCGACCACGCGGCCGGCGTCGAGGACGATGATCTGGTCGGCGTCGCGGATGGTGGACAGGCGGTGCGCAATGACCAGGCGGGTAGCGTCCGCGCCAAGCACTGCGTCCTGGATGGCGCGCTCCGTTTCGTTGTCGAGGGCCGAGGTGGCCTCATCCAGGATGAGCACCTGGGGTTGGCGCAGCAGCGTGCGGGCCAGCGAGAGGCGCTGTTGCTCACCGCCGGAGAAACGGTAGCCGCGCGAGCCCACGAGAGTATCCAGCCCGTCGGGAAGCGCGGCGATGACCTCGTCCACGCGCGCGGCGTTAAGCGCCGCCCACATCTGTTCCTCTTTGGCATCGGGCTGTGCAAAGAGGAGGTTCTCCCGCACCGTGCCGTGGATGAGGTAGGTCTCCTGGGAGACCACGCCGATGACCGCCGCGCGCTGCGCCGGTGGAATGTCACGCAGGTCTACCCCACCTAGGTGCACGGTGCCTTCGGTGGGATCGGCTAGGCGCGCCAGGAGGGCGGCCACCGTGGACTTGCCGGAACCGGTATGCCCTACTAGCGCGGTGGTGGTGTGGGCGGGGATGGAAAGGGAGACGTCGGAAAGCGCGTCTGTGTCGGTGCCGGGGTAGCGGTAGGAGACGTGCTGGAGGGTGAGGGAGGCGTCGGCAAGCTGGGCGGGCTGGGTGGCCTCAGTGAGTTCGGGCTCTAGGTCTAGGTACTCGAAGATGCGGCTGAACAGCGCCATCGACGCCACCCACTGCGCGCCCACGTTGAGCAGGCCGGTAATCGGGCGGAAAATCTGGGTCTGCAGGGTACTAAACGCGATAAGCGTGCCAATCGTAATCCCCGGGCGCAGGCCGGCCACCAGGTAGATCAGCGCCGGCATGACCCCGAAAATGATTTGGGTCAGCGCCATGCGCCAGCGCCCGGCCAGCTGCGATTCCAGCTCCAAGCGGATGAGGGAGCGCGAGGTCTTCTCAAACGCGCCATAGACCCGTTCCTGCGCGCCCAGCGTGGCCGCCAGTCGCATGCCGGAGACCGACAGGTTCTCCGAAATGGTCTGCTGCAACGTCGCCTGCGCGCGGCTGTTTTTCTCCATGAGGCTGCGGCGCAGAACGGCGGCGCGGCGGGTGAGCCATACGGCGGGCGGAAGGACGATGAGGGACAGCAATGACAGGGTTGGCGAGAGCGCGACCATCGCCACCAGGGTGGCCACCGTCATGGTGAGGTTGCTGGCCACGGATGTCGCCGTGGTGGTCACCATGCCGCGCATCGCCGCGATGTCATTGGTCAGGCGGGATTGAATCTCGCCGCCGCGGTTGTTGGTAAAGAACTGCAGCGCCTGGCGCTGCAGGTTGGCAAAGACCTGCGTGCGCAGCTCGTGCATGATGGTGTGCCCCACCCGCGCGGATAAAAAGGACTGGATAACGCCGATGGCCTGGGAGACCACGGTGATGGCCAGCATGCCGCCGACGAGCCACAGCAGCAGCGCGGTGTCGTGTTCAGGAATGGCCTCATCCACGGTGCGGCGTACCAGGAAAGGCTGCATCACCGTCAGCCCGGAGGTGGCGATGATGAGCGCCACCACCACAAGCAGCGTGCCGCGGTGCGCGGCAAACAGGCCGGCGACGCGAGCAAACTTCACCGGGTGCTGGGCCAGCTGATCGACGTCCGCGGGGTCCTTCACCGCGGTGTGCATCGGCCGGGTCATGGCTTAACCGCAGGTAACGATGGGCTGCGGGTCGTAGACCGTGGTGGTGGTCTCCCGGGAGATCTCCTTGCCGGACAGATCCTTAATTACGCGGGTATCGGACGTCGTGAAGCCCGGCGCGCCGGACGACGGCGAGCAATCCTCACTCACCGACTTGCGCTGCGGCTCGGTCTTGGCCCAGCGGCCGTTGTTGATGGATTCGACGTCGACCGTCTTCACGCCCTTGAAGCGCACGGTGATGTCGTTGCCGAAGTCAGTCTCGATGCGCACTGGGTGGTTCGAGGTGTTCTTGAACTGCAGGTCAATAGCACCTTCATAGACGGTGGCCTCGCGGCCGGCCGGGTATCGGGAAATGTAATAGGAGTGCGGGGTGTGCGCGACGTCCTCCATGCCGGCGAAGTAGGCGGCATTGTACAAGGTGGTGGCGAACTGGGAGATGCCGCCGCCCACGGCAGCGCCCGCGTGACCATCGATGATGATGCCGGATTCCACGTAGCCCTGCGCGGTACCGCGTGGGCCGGTGTAGCTGTTGAGGGAGAAGGTCTCACCCGGGTTGACCACGGCGCCGTTGACCTGCTGGGCCACCAGGCGGATATTTGTTCCGGAGGCCCCGGAGAAGCCGCCGGTGGAGAACTCAGACACGGTGTCATCGAAGGTGGCCTTCTCCGCCATCTCGGTGGTGAAATCCGCGGGGTCCGGCTTGTAGTCGGCATCCCATTCGCGGTCGTCCTCGCTGCTCACGCGGTCTTCGAAGCCCTCGAAGGTCTTATCCCAGTCGATGATGGAGCCATCCACAGACGGCGTGATCTGCTTGTCATTGCCGCTGAAGGAAATCTTGGCGTTGGTGCCGGGCACCTCGGAGCCTTGCATGCGTTCTTGGAAAAGCTCGCGCGCGCGGTTCTTGTCCACCTTGAGGCGCAGCTCGCCATCTTCGGCGGCGATGGAGACGAACTGGGAAATCTCCGGCTTGCGCAGGGTTCCGGTGGTGTTGTTCTCGCCCTTCAGGGTGAGCGGGTTATCCAGCGCGCGGGCGGCATCCCCGGTGCGCATGGCCTCGATGGCCTCATCATTAATCTGCGGCTCCACCACCATCGGCTCGACTTCTACGCCCTCGGGGTCGAGCCAGTGCTTGACGACGCCCTCGTGCAGCTCCCCCTCGTCCACCGCCTGGCCCAGTTCGGGCGCGGTCTCCTTGAGGGAGCCGTCGATAAGCTCCAGGTTTCCGTCCTTCGGCTCGATCTTCAACTCGTTGCCCACGCGCTCGAGCTGGCCGGAGAGCTGATTCTCATCGATGTCCACGGCGACAGGGATTTCCTGGGTGGGCTTGATGAAGCTGTACAGGCGCGAGAAGGGGTTCAGGGAGGCGTCAGGAATGCCGTCGACGGCCTTCTGGTAGTTCAGGCTCAGGCCGGAGTCCTGGGGGATAAGCTGCGAGCTTTTCTCCCCGGAGCGGATATCCACGGGCTGGGCCGCGACGTCCCCAAGCTCCTGCTCCAGCTTCTCCACCGCGGCGGTGCGCTCCATGCGGGAGATGTCCACGCCGCCGACCGACGTCGCGCGCGGAACCTTGTGCTGGTTGGCCATGACGTCCCACGCGTAGGCGATGCCGGCGATGAGTAGAAGTCCAACGAGCACGCCAAGGGCCACGTGGAGCCCCTTGCGCCGCTGTTGGCTATGTCCGATTGCCTTTTTCACGTGTACGAGATTAACGGCTGCCAGCTGGTTTTTACTAGTCGCCCTCGTGCTGGGCCACGACTTCGGCGGCCGCGTCGATGACCGCGTTGATGTCATCGTCGGTGGACCACAGCGGCATATCGGCACCTGCGGCAAGGGCTGCGGCCACGGCCTCCGGCACGCTGAAATTCTCCGAGATGGAGGCCATTCCTCCCAGGTCATCGGTGTAAATGGTGCCCTCGAAGCCGAGTTCCTCGCGGGCCAGCTGGTAGGCCCGCGGGTTGAGGGAGGCGGGCTCATCGCCGAGGCCTGGTACCACGAGGTGCCCCATCATGAGGGCCGCCTCGGGGGCTTGCGGGATTGCCGTGTGGAAAGGCACGAACTCGTGACCAGAGAGCTCCTCTAGCGGCGGGGTCACCGCCTCACCCAAGTGCGTGTCCCCGGAGGCGCGCCCGTGACCGGGGAAGTGTTTGAACACGGCCTTAACACCGGCGGCCTGCAGACCGCGGGCAAAGGCCGCGCCATACTCGCCGGCGGCCTGTGGGTCGGTGGAGAAGGCGCGGTCGCCGACGACCTCCAGGTCTCCCCCGTCCACGTCGAGCACGGGGGCGAAGTCCACCGTCACGCCGTGGGAACGCAGGCTCTGTCCAATCTCCGTGGCCAGGGCCTCGACCTCCTCCGGGCTATGGCCTTCCGCCATGGCCTGCGGGGAGGGGTAATCGCCCAAGATTTCGGAGAAGCGCTGCACGCGCCCGCCCTCGAAATCGATGGAGACTTCAAAGTCACGGCCCATCTCTTCGCGCAGGGCGTTGAGGCCGCGGGGGCCATCGCCCAGCAGCTCCGGGTCGGCCCAGCTGGGGATGAAGAGTCCACCCACGCCGGCCTCCAGCTTCGCGCGCGCATCGTCATAGTTCAGCGCAGGCGGCATGAGCTTGGCGGCGGCACGGGCGCGGACATCCTCGGGCGCGGCTTCCTGTGGTGTCGCGTCGCCCGACGCGGCGCTCGGGGCCGCGGCGCTGGTTTCGCTGGGCGGGGCGTCGGAAAGCACAGGCTCCTCACTACACGCGCTCAGCGCACAGGTAGCACTCAACAGGAGGGCGGGCATAGCTTTTCTCATGCCCACCAGTGTGCCTGAAGCACCCGCGCGGGAAACAAGCGGTTGTTAGGATGGTCACATGAATAACGGAGAGACCATGCTCATTGCCTATGACGGCTCCGACCGCGCCGACCGCGCCCTCGAATACGCCGCGCGGCTGCTGCGCCCCACCGATGTCGAAATCCTCACCGCCTGGGAACCGTCCGCGCGCCAGGCCGCCCGCGCGGTCAGCCGCACCGGGCTGCACCAATCCACGGTCTCACCAGACAGCGTGGAGGATGACCCGGCCTACGAGGAGGCCCTCGCCATCTGCCACCGCGGTATTGCCAAGGCCGAGTCTCTTGGCCTGCGCGGCCATGCCCACCTGGTGGAATCGGTGACGACGATTCAGAGCGCGATTGTTGACGCCGCCCACGAACTCGACATCGACGTCATCGTCACCGGAACCCGCGCGCTCACGGGCTTCCGCTCACTGTGGAATAACTCCACTGCGGAGTACATCGTGCGCAACGCGGGCCTGCCGGTGTTCATCGTTCCGCCGGAGAACGATGAAGAGGACGACGACGCCGCGGAGAGCCACTCCTAAAAGGCGGCATCGAGCTGCTAGAATCTGGCGCCATGGCATTCGACAGCGATTCACTCAACAAGCGCACCCTGGGCCCGGCCCTGGGCAGCGCGGTCGTTGGCGTGGCGCTAGGGGTCGTAACCATCCTGGGCATCGCACAGTTCTCGCAGGCAGATGCCGTGCCGAACGATAATTCCGTCAAGGCCTCCGACGCCGTGATGGGCGGGCCGGAGTACGGCTCCCGCAAGTAGCGTGCGCGCACACATCGGGGGGCTTTTCTTTTTAGCCCTCGTGGTTCTGGTGCAGCCGTGGGGGCTGACCGCCGCCGATACCAAGCATGATCTGGTGGCCAACCCGGCTAGGTTTTTGGCCGGCGCCCTGCATGCCTATACCGATACTTTTACGCTGGGCCAGCTCCAGAACCAGGCCTATGGCTACCTCTTCCCGCAGGGCTTGTTCTTCTTGCTGGCGGATCCGCTTCCGGATTGGATAGCGCAGCGCGCCTGGTGGTTCTTGGTCCTGGCCGTGGGCTTTCTGGGCTTCTTCCGCGTGGTCCGCACAGTGCTTCCCGCCGCGCCGCGCTATGCCGCGCTGATGGGCAGCCTCCTCTATGCGCTCTCCCCGCGCACGCTGACCACGCTGGGCGCGATTTCCTCGGAGACCTGGCCGGTCATGCTGGCCCCCTGGGTGCTGCTGCCCTTCCTGCGGCCGGGCCGTCTGTGCTGGCGGGATGCCGCACCCTCGGTGGTGGCGGTGGCGTGCATGGGCGCGGTTAACGCCACGGCCACACTCGCCGCTTGCCTGCCGGCGGGTGTGATCCTGCTGTGGCGGCGCGCGGGCAAGACCGGCCTGGTGTGGTTGGCTGGGTGCGCTGCGGTATCCGCGTGGTGGATTACCCCGCTGCTCATCCTGGGCCGCTATGCCCCGCCTTTCACGGAATTCATCGAGTCCGCCGGCGTGACCACGCGGTGGCTCAACCTGGCGGAAATCCTGCGCGGCACCACCAGTTGGGCGCCGTTTGTGGATACCGAACGCGTCGCTGGCAACGAGCTGGCCACCGAGCCGGTCTTCGTGCTTGTCACCGTGGCCGTGGCCGCCCTGGGTCTTATGGGCCTGGCCCGGCTGCCGCGCGAGTGGGCCTTCATGCTGTTGGTGGGGGTGGCCGTGCTCGGCACGCATGCCACCTGGTACCTCGACGCGCTCGATGGCCCTCTGGCCGCGCTGCGCAACGTGCACAAGTTCGACCCGCTGGTGCGCATCCCGCTGGTTCTCGGCGTGGCCGCGATTGCCGCCCGGGTGAGGTTGCCGCGGACGTTGGCACTGGGGCGTCGTGAAGCAGCGGGCCTTCTGGTGTGCCTCGTGGTGATGGGCGCGACCGCCCCGGCGTGGGCGGGCAGGCTACTGCCGAAGGGCGCGTACGAGGAGGTGCCCAGCTATTGGCAGGAGGCCGCTTCTTTCATGAACAGCCTGGATACGCGCGTGCTCATCTACCCACCGGCGTCCTTTGCCCGCCAGGACTGGGGGTGGACGCGCGATGAGCCGGCGCAGCCGCTTCTCGACGTCCCCTGGGCCGTCCGCGACGCCGTTCCCCTCATCCCGCCCGAGGCAATCCGTGGTCTGGACGGTGCGATGGCGCAGATCGAACGCGACCCTGCCACCGCGCCCTTAGTGTTGCAACGCCTAGGCATCGGGGCCGTCGCGGTGCGCCACGACCTCATGTCTGGTTCTTCGGACCACATCCCGGGCGAGGTCCACACCTTCGGGGAGGTCGACGTCGTGGTCTTCGACCCCGACCTCTCCATGAACCTGGCGCCTGCGAATCCGCCGCGCGTGGCGGGCGGTGGGGAGTCGCTCGCGCTCCTCTCCGGTCCTCACGAACTCGTCTCCTCCAACGCCGATATCGTCACCGATACGCCTGCGCTGCGCGACCGCAACTACGGCACGCTTTCCGGCCCGGTCTCCGCGCCGCTGGCCCCTGATGACCCCTCCACCGTGCGCAACCGCCTGCGCGACTACCCCTCCGCTGGCCCGCTGACCCAGGTAGTGGAGCACGATGGCCGCGTCACCGCATCGTCCTCTGCCGCGGATGCCTCGGCCTTCGGCGGGGCGAACCCGGCGCGCTCTCTCACCGCGGCCGTCGACGGTGAGAACTCCACCGCGTGGTGGCCCGCTCCTGGCGATTCCGGCTGGCTGGAGCTGCACTCCGATTCCACGTGGGCTTCGCCCACGCTGCGGCTGATGACCACGGGCACGACCGAGGTGACCATCCACAACGGCGACTCCAAGGTGACGGTCACCATGGAGGCCTACCGCGCCCGCGATATTCGCGTGCCCGGCGCGAAAGCCTCCACCATCCGCATCGAGCCGCAGCGCCGCACCGGGATTGCCGAGGCCTCCATCGTCGATCAGCCCACCCCGCGGCGCCTCGTCACCGTGCCCGACACTTCGCCCGACGCCGAGCAGTTCCTCTTCCAGCAGGACAACGAGCACATCCTCATCCGCTCTTTTACCGCCCCGCGCGACATGACGGTGCGGGTCTCCGGTGAGAAGACAGTGCTTATCGACGGCTCCCCCCACGCCCCCAACTCCACCCTCGACCTGCCCGCCGGTCAGCACCTCGTGCGCACCACCGGCGATTGGGTGGCCCTGACCGATACCGCGTCTTCCCTGCCCGCGCCCCTTCCCGCTTCCTCTGACCGCTCTTCAGCCGCAGCCGGGTCTTCCGCCGGCTCAGCCGCCACATCCGGTGCTGACCACGGCTATACCCCGCTCGCTGCCGGTGAGACCATCGAGCCCGCCGACCACGACCGCCTCCTCATCACCGGCCGTGCCTTCAACGAAGGCCTGCGCGGCGAGCTGCGCTCCCCCAGCACAGCTGCGGTCTCGACGCCAGGTTCAGCACAAGACTCAGCGCCGGACTCAACGCCTGCCTCCAGCTCGGAACCACTGCCCCTCGAACCGCGCTCCATCGATGCCGACACGCAGGCCTTCCTCATTCCCGCCGGTGCCGGCGGCACCTTCCACATGTCTTTTGCTGCCGACCGCGCCTATCGCGTCGGCCTGGGCCTCGGCGGCGCGCTCGCCGCGCTGACCACCGCGCTGTGTCTGCTCGTCATGACCCGCGGTCCGCGCCCTCACTCCGCTTCCCCCGCCTCCGCTGCTTACACGGCACACAACACCGCCTCGTCCAGCCCTGCTACCCACTCGTCTTCCTCGGCGCGTGTCCTTCTAGCCCTGCTCATCGCGGCAACGATGGCTCTCGTCGCAGGTCTGCCCGGTGTGGCCGCCGCTGCCGCGGCGTGGGCCATCACTCGCTGGACCACGTTGCGCCCCGACTACCTGGCGGGCGCGCTCACTTTGGCCGCGGGCGCGATGCTCGCCCGCGCACCCTGGCCCACGGACGGCTACGCCGGCGACTCGCTGCTCGTGCAACTGCTCTGCGCCGCGGCCATCACGTGTGCCTGCCTCCCATCCCGCCGCACGTCCTAAGTACCCGGCCCCGCCCCAGATGGTTTCCCTCAAAAGGTACTAGTCAAAAGGTGTCTTTGGGGGCAGGGAAACCATCTGCGGCGATGTAAAAGGTTTGTTTGGGGTCAAGTAAACCGTTTGACTAATGCCTTCTGGAAAATGCCATGTGTGAAGTGCCGTCTACGGCCCCGCCGAACCGGCGGAATCAGTAAAACCGGCGGCGTTGGCAAGGGATCCGGAACCGCCAGAGCTCGCGGAATCGGCGGCGAGGCGCGGCAGCGAACGCGGAATGGTGATGCGGCCGCGGGCGAAGGAGCGGATGAGGTCGCGGCCGGGGACCTCGACAAGCGCGTAGGTCGCAGCAGAAAGCACACAGCTAACGACCACCGTGAAGACCAACACCACCGCGAAATCCCCGGCAGAGCCGGAGAAAGCAGACACGCCCAACAGCGGGAAGGCAATGGCCAGCACCGCTACGTGCCACATGAAAACACCATAAGACCAGCGGCCCAGCGCTCGCATCACCTCGGAAGAAAGCCAGCTTTCCCGCGGGGCCAGCGCCACCGGCACCACGATGCACGCCCCGCACACCGCCCCCGCCGCAATGCGCCGCGCAAACTCACCCGGTTCTGGATGCACCAAGCCCTGCGGGCCGAACCACTCGCGGCTGGCCAGCCACACACAGCCCGCGGCCACCGCCCAACAAGCGGGCCGCACAATGCGCCCGGCGCGCACACGCACGCCAGCTGCCTCCGCCTCCGCGGCCAGCATTCCCACCGCAAACCACGAGAAATACGCGGGCGGCCAAATCTGCGTATTGACATCGCCGGATTCATACCCGGCCACAAACGGCAGGAAGCCCCAGAACAAACTCAGCACGCCAGCTCCAGCAATAAGCGCAACCCGCGGGCGCGCCGAGAGCTTATCCAACAACCACGCCAACAGCGGCAACACCGCATAGAAGGCGAACTCCACACACAGCGACCACAATTGCGTGAGCCCGGGAACCAGGCCATCGGCAATATAGAGCTGCGTGCCAGTCAGGTTGGTGATGACTTGCGGGAGGGTTAAGGGGGAAGCGTCGGGAAGCAAGGCGAGTACGACCACCACACACACCACATACAACGGCGCCAAGCGCGCCACGCGGGAGAGCACGTACTGCCCCGCCGTGTGCGCGTGCCGCCGGCGCCACAACAAGAAACCGCTGAGGACGAAGAAGACCGCCACCCCGTAATCCAGGCGCTCAGCCCAGGCCCAGCCGGTGGCCGTCTGAAAAGACACGTGCGTGACCACGACTGCCAATGCTGCCAGCGCACGCACGCCTTCGAGCTCAGGGAGAAAGCGCATGGCCCACTACGATACTATTTCTGCAGTGAATCCCTCGACCGATCGGAGCTGACGTGTTCCTTCGCTCCCGCCTAGCGCAGGTGACGATTGCCGCCGCGGTGTTCCTCATATTCGGGTCCATCCTTCCGCCGCTGTACAACAACCAATCCCGCCCGCTGCCCAGGGACCTCAACCTAGAAATCCACGCGGAGCACGACGGAGCCACGTTCACCCGCCACACCACCACCGCCCCTGCGAAGAAGGATTCCGTGGCCCGCGCGCAGTCCACCGTGGACCTCACCTTCAACGGCGAAACCATCGCGCACATCACCGAGGAATCCCAGCTCAACCGCGAATCCACCTACCCGGTGGCGGGGCCGAACACGACGCAGCACATCGAGCTGCCCGCCTTCGACGTACAGGTGGAAGACCGGGTGGAGCGCGACGGCATCAGCTACTTCTTCCCCTCCGGCGCGGAGCAGCGCTCCTATCCCTTCTTCGATCCGCTGACCCAGGACACGGAGCCCATCGATTTCCTGCGCGATGAAAAGCTCGACAGCATCCCCACCTACGTCTTCCACCAGGATGTCGCGCCAGTCTCGCTCGGGGAGGTCTTCGCCTTCGAAGCCCACCGCTCCGGCCCCGCGGGCGATTTTTACTCCGCGGAATCCCTGGAGCGCTACAACCTCAAGCCGAAATCACACGTCATCCTCGAGCCTTTCTACGCCGTGAGCCGCACGGTGTGGGTGGAGCCCACGACCGGCACCATCGTCAACGAGGAGGAGCACCCGCGTATCTTCTGGGCCACGGACGCGCGCCAGGCCCAGGCGATGGTCGATGCCGATGACACGCACGAGCGTGCGCTTCTCGACGTCCCCCTCTCCTGGTCCGATTCCACCCGCGCCGAACGCCTCGACTCTGTTCGCCGGGTGATCGACACGGTCAAGATCTTGAGCCTCGTCGGCTGGCTGGGCAAGGCCATCGGCGTGGCGTTGTTGGCGGTGGCGGCCACGATGTTCATGCGCCGCCATGCAGCGCAGAGCGCGTAGGCGCCCGTGACTGTGTCCCGAGCATCCCTTGCGGTGCGCGCCGCCCTCTGCGCCTGGGGCGTGGTACTCGTGCTCGCGGTGTGTTGGCCTTTCGTGATGCCCGGCGAGTTCCTGTGGCGCGACATGGTGCTGCTTGACCGCCCAGCCCTGAGCGCCGCCGCCTTCGGCGCCGGTGACCTGCCCGCCCGCAATGCACCGCAGGACGGGGTGCTTGCCTTATTCGGCGGAGCGTGGCTGGCCAGGGTCTTCATCCTTGCTGCCGCGAGCGCCTCGGCGTGGGTGGCGGGCCGGTGGGTGCGCGAGTCCAGCCCGTGGGCGGCAGCCGCGGCGATGGCGTGCGCGGTGGCCAATCCTTTTATCATCGAGCGGCTCTTGCAGGGCCAGTGGTCGTTGGCGGTCGCCGCCTGGTTAGCGCCCGTGATCGCGTGGGGTTGCCTCCATGTGCGCCCCCGCGTGGCGTGGTTGGCGCTGTGGGCCGCGTCCTTGACGCCCACCGGCGGGCTCTTCGGAGGACTCATCGCGGTTGTCTGTGAGCGCGAGGGGCGAAGAAGATGGCTCTTCGCTGGCGGCTCAGTTTTGTTGTGGTTGCCGTGGCTAGTTCCAAGCCTCGTGGCCGGTTCGCCTACCTCCCACGGCGACCCCGCCGCCCAGGCCGCGGCCTTCGCCCCGCGCGCGGAGGCCTACGTGGGCACGGTCGGCTCTCTCCTCGGCTTCGGCGGCATCTGGAATGCCGCAGCAGTACCGGCTTCCCGCGAGCAGGGCTTCGCCCTGGCGGGGCTTGCCGTTGCCGCCCTTGCCGTCCTGGGCGCTGCCCGCCTTCCCCGGCGCGAGCTGCGTCCGCTCGCAGCCCTGGCGGTTCTTGGCATGGGCCTGGCCATCCTCGGCGCACTCGCCCCCGGTCTCATCGCCTTCGCCGTCGAGCACATCCCAGGCGCGGGCCTGGTGCGTGATTCCTCCAAGCTCACCTTGCTCGCCCTACCGCTGGCCGTGGCGGGTATCGCGTCCCTGCGCCAGCTTCCCGCCGCACTCGCGCTGTGCGCCTGCCTGCTCCAGGCCCCCGACGCACCGCGGGAAGTCGCCGTGCTACGCCCGCGCGAAACGGGCATCGACCGCCAGCTCGTCGAAGACCTCGACGGGCGCCTGACCTTCTTCGCCGACCGCCCCGCCATGGTGCCGCTTGACGGCGGCATTGCCCTCGACCCCTATTCCAAGGCCGCCAACAAGCTCGACTCCGGCGAGCTCACCGTCGACGGCGTGCCCGTCGACGAACCTGCGCCGCGCTACCTGGCGGCCACCGAAGCTTGGAACAACCGTGACCTCGACCGGCTGGAGAAGCTTGGTGTGGGCGCGGTCGTCGAGGACGGCCGCATCGTCGCCACCACCAACGCGCAACCGGCACCCGCCCCGTGGGGGCTTAGCGCCGCTTGGTGCGCACTTCCGCTTCTAGTAATTCTTCGAAGCGCGCACCGGTTTTCTCCCACGAAAAAGTAGCCGCCAACTCACGTGCCGCCTCGCCCAAACGGTGGCGGAGGGAGGGGTCGTCGACAAGCATGCGCACCGCCTGCGCGAACTCCTCCTCGCGCTGCACCAGCACACCGGTCTTGCCGTCGATAACGCTGTCTTGCAGGCCAAACGCATAACCTACCGTGGGAACCCCATGTTGGGCCGCCTCCATGACTGCCAAACCCCAGCCTTCTTTTCGAGACGGCATGAGGTGGACATCAGCGCGCGCGAGCAGCGCATGTTTATAGTCCTCCGTCACCTGACCACGGAAGCGCACGCGGTCTTCCACCCCGTGGGCACGCGCATACTCGCGCAGGTGGGATTCCCACCAACCGGAACCGATGACGTCGAGAAGCGCGCCCGGAATCCGCGCCACGGTGTCCATGGCATGCTCAATCTGCTTGTGCGGCACCAGGCGCGACAGCGTCACCAGGTGGATATCGGCCTCGCGCTCCAAGGTGGGCACGTGCTCCGGCAGGGGGTCCACGCCGTTCTCAATGATGTGCGCACCGTGAATCCCCAGCTTCTCCAGGTCGCGCTTCGAAGCCTCCGAGACCGTCACCCACGTGTTCTCGCGATACAGCGCGGGCACCACGCGAGATTCCAGGAACCACCCCAGCCGCGACAGGACGGGCCCGGCCACCGGCCACTGCTCGCGGTGGCAGTGGTGCGTCAGGATCACTACGGGTGCGCGGGTGGCCAGGCGCGCGAAGAAGGGGATACCGTTGTGGGTATCCACCACAACGTCAGCGCCGCGCAAAGCGCGGCGCCCCAATAAAATCGACAACAGCGCGCGTGGATACACGCTGAACTTGGCCCCTGCGCGCGAATAGAGCACGCCGTTGCGGCGCTCGCGCTTGGCGGCGTTCATGTGGCGCGCGGTGCGGAAGACCACCTCGTGGCCCTGGGCAGCGAGGTATTCCCCGACGCGCTCGAGGTAGCGCTCGGAGCCGCCACCTTGTGGGTGGGTGGAATCGCGCCAGCACAAAAGAAGGATTTTCATGTCGAGGAACTAGCCTAGTGGGTTATGAAACGCACCCGTGCCTTGGCCACCCTGCGCCGCTCCTGGCGACTGCTGCGCTCCTTCCGCTTTGAGCAGACAGCGCCCGCGGTCTTTTATGGCGGTCTGGCTGAGGACACCGCCGCGCTTGTCGACGCCCTCTCCCGCGACCATTCCCTCTCCCTCACCGGCGCGCGCGTGCTCGACGTCGGGGGCGGGCCCGGCTATTTCGCTTCGGCCTTTGCCCAGCGCGGGGCCAGCTATGTCGGGCTGGAGCCGGACATGGGCGAGATGGCCGCCGCCGGCATCGAGGTGGCCCAGGCCGTGCGCGGCGACGGCACTAGCTTGCCCTTCGCGGATGGCACCTTCGACATCACGTATTCCTCCAACGTGGCCGAGCACATCCCCAACCCGTGGGACATGGGTGAGGAGATGCTGCGCGTGACCAAGCCCGGCGGGTTGGTGATCTTGAGCTACACGGTGTGGCTGGGGCCCTTCGGCGGGCACGAGACCGGCCTGTGGGAGCACTACGTGGGCGGCGAGTTCGCCCGCGACCGCTACGCCCGCATCCACGGCCACCCGCCGAAAAACGTTTTCGGCACCTCACTCTTTGCGCTCTCCGCCCGCGAGGGCTTGGACTGGGCGCGCAGCGTGGCTCCGCCTAGTCCACAGGGCGCAGAATTCCTCGCGGCCTTTCCGCGCTACCACCCTGCCTGGGCCTGGTGGGTGCTCAAGGTGCCGGTACTGCGCGAGTTCCTCACCTCCAACCTGGTCCTCGTCCTGCGCGCTTAAGCCCCTAAAACGACGAAAGCTCCCCCGCAGGGGAGCATCCGTTTAACCGCGATGATTAGGAGGCAGACTCAACGCGCTCCTTGAGCGCGGTGAACTGATCCCACACCTCAGACGGAACGCGGGAGCCCAGGAAGGTCAGGTACTCCTTGTTGTCTTCCATGTCACCAGCCCAATCGGCCGGGTTCACGGAAAGGGCCTCGCGGACGTCCTCGATGTCGAAGTCGATGCCGGTGAGGTCGATATCCTCCGGGCGGGCGGTGTGGCCCACGACGGTCTCAACGGCGTCGACCTTGCCCTCGATGCGGTCCACAATCCACTTGAGAACGCGGGAGTTCTCGCCAAAGCCCGGCCACAGGAAGCGGCGGTCCTCACCGCGGCGGAACCAGTTCACCAGGAAGATGGCCGGCATACGGTCGCCGCCCTTTTCGCCCATATCTACCCAGTGCTGCAGGTAGTCACCGGCGTTGTAGCCCATGAACGGCAGCATGGCCATCGGGTCGTGGCGCAGGGCGCCGACCTTGCCCTCGGCGGCAGCAGTCTGACCGGAGGAGAGCAGGGCGCCAATCATGGTGCCGTGGTTCCAGTCGAAGGCCTGGGTCACCAGCGGGACGGTATCCGCGCGGCGGCCGCCGAAGAGGATGGCGTCAATCTTGACGCCCTTCCAGTCATCAAATTCCGGCGCAGCGGACGGGCACTGCGTAATCGGCACACAGTAGCGGGAGTTCGGGTGAGCCGCCTTGGTGGTCGAAGCCGGGGTCCAGTCGTTGCCATGCCAGTCGATGAGGTGCTCCGGGGCCTCGCCCATTTCCTCCCACCAGACATCGCCGTCGTCGGTCAGCGCGACGTTGGTGAACAGGGTGTTGCCCGGCTCCATCGTCTTCATGGCAATCGGGTTGGAATCGTAGTTGGTGCCCGGTGCCACGCCGAAGAAGCCGTTCTCCGGGTTGACGGCGTACAGGCCGTCCTCGCGCAGCTTCATCCACGCGATGTCATCGCCCACGACCTCAGCCGACCAGCCCGGAATCGTCGGGGTAATCATGGCCAGGTTGGTCTTACCGCAGGCGGACGGGAAGGCGGCCGCGATGTGGTACTTCTTGCCCTCCGGGTTGGTGAGCTTCAGGATGAGCATGTGCTCTGCCATCCAGCCCTCTTCCTTCGCCATGACGGAAGCAATACGCAGCGCGTAGCACTTCTTGGCCAAGATGGCGTTTCCGCCGTAGCCGGAGCCGTAGGACCAAATCTCCTTGGTCTCCGGGAACTGCGTGATGTACTTCTTATCGTTGCACGGCCAGGCGACATCCTCCTGGCCCGGCTCCAGCGGGGCACCCACGGAATGCAGGGCGTGGACAAAGTCGCCGTTGTCCCCGATCTTGTCCAGGGCCTGCTGGCCCATGCGGGTCATAATGCGCATGGAGAGCACAACATAAGCCGAGTCGGTGAGCTGCACGCCGAGCTTCGGGTCCGGATCACTAATCGGGCCCATGCAGAACGGCACGACGTACATGGTGCGGCCCTTCATGGAGCCGCGGAAGGCCTCGGTCATCTCTTCCTTCATGGCTGCCGGCGGGGCCCAGTTATTGGTCGGGCCAGCGTCCTCAGCAGTCTCGGTGCAGATGAAGGTGCGGGACTCCACGCGGGCGACATCCGAAGGATTCGAGCGAGCCAGGTAGGAGTTCGGGCGCTTCTCCTCGTTGAGCTTAATCAGGGTGCCCTTTTCCACTAGCTCGGCGGCGAGGCGGTCAGCCTCCTCCTGGGAGCCGTCTACGAAGACGACCTCTTCCGGCTGGAAGAGCTCGACGCTCTCACTGATCCACGAAATAAGCTTCTCGTTCTTCGTGGGCAGTTCACCTACAAGGCCCTTAATAGTTGCGGTCATCTCACATTCTCCTGTGGTCGGTGTGGCCAGGGTGCTTTATTTCGCCGAAGGTTCCCCCAACGACGTTTCACCAACCAGAGTACGGACACTGGTGATAACAGAATGTGTAATGCCCGCCACCCCGGTTATATCCACCCAGTTCATACCGACTATGTCGAGGACAGCGGAGTGTGAAATATGGCACCCACCGCCCCCAATCGCCCCCATACGGGGGTTTCGTTTCTGTGGATCGCTCATCCCGTACGCCCGTCCTATTACCCCCGCGGAGACCTGATTGGTCTCCACCTAGGCGCCCTCCACGGCGCGGCACGTTGCCCCTCACCCCTGCTTAAGGGAACAATGTCAACTGATGAATAGTGCAGACTCCTCCCAGAATCCCGCCGCGCAAATGCCTCATGGCCGCGGCCTCCAGACGGATTTCAACGCCGAGTTCAACAATGATTTGGACTACCCACGCCTCGGCAACGTGACCTTCCGTCGCGGCACCCTCACCGACAACCAGAACGCCCTCTTCGAGGAGCACTGGCCACAGTTGGGACGCCTGCTTGCCGACGAACCCCTCGACATCCCCGCCTGGTTCGGCCGCGAGGGGGCTAAGACCATCGTCGAGATCGGCTCCGGCACCGGTACCTCAACCGCAGCCATGGCGCCACTCGAGCAGGACACCAACATCATCGCCGTCGAGCTCTACAAGCCGGGCCTGGCCAAGCTGCTGGGCTCCATCGTGCGCAACGATATTGAGAGCATCCGCATGGTCCGCGGCGATGGCATCGAGGTCCTCATGCGCATGTTCGCACCCGAGTCCTTGGATGGCATCCGCATCTTCTTCCCGGATCCGTGGCCCAAGGCCCGCCACCACAAGCGCCGCATCATCCAATCCGGCACGCTCAACCTCTTCGCCTCCCGCCTGAAGCCCGGCGGCGTGCTCCACGTGGCCACCGACCACGCCGGCTACGCCGAGTGGATCAACGAGCTCGTCGAGGTCGAGCCCTCCCTCGACTACAAGGGCTGGCCCTGGCCGGGATGCCCCATCCTCACCGACCGCCAGGTCATCACCAAGTTTGAGGGCAAGGGCCTGGATAAGGAACACGTCATCACCGAGTACCTGTGGGAGAAGAAGTAATGGCCGGAACCTACCTTCTGGTGTGGGACGCACCCAACATGGACATGGGTCTCGGCGCCATCCTCGGCGGGCGCCCCACCGCCGCCTACCGCCCGCGCTTCGACGCCATTGGCCGCTGGCTGGTAGAGCTGGCCTTCGATAACGACGCCACCCCCGAGGCCGCCGTCTTCACCAACGTCAGCCCCGGTGGCGCCGACGTCATCCGCCCCTGGGTCGAGGCCATCCGCAACGTCGGCTTCGCCGTTTTTGCCAAGCCGAAGCTCCACGACGACGATGACGTCGACCCCGACATGGTCGAGTACATCAAGGCCAACCGCGAGAACCTCTCCGGTGTCATCGTGGCTTCTGCCGACGGCCAGAACTTCCAGCACCTGCTGGAGCAGCTCTCCGCTTCCGGCCTGCCCACCTGCGTGCTCGGCTTCCACGAGCACACCTCCTGGGCGCTGACCCACCCCGATATCGAGTTCGTCGACCTCGAAGACATCGAAGGCGTCTTCCGCGAACCGCTGCCGCGCGTTAACCTGGATAATCTGCCTCCAGGCGGCGCCTGGCTGCAGCCTTTCCGCCCGCTGTCCGCGCTGCTGCCGGACCGCGCGCCCGAGCACAATTAGGAGCCGCATGTTTTATTCTTGGGGCCGCTTCTCCTATGCCCACCGCAAGGTCATCCCGCTCATCATCGTGGGTCTCATCCTTGGCCTCTTCTTCGGCTTCGGCACCCGCCTGGGTGACCGGATGAGCCAGGAGGGCTGGGAAGACCCGGGGGCGGCGTCGACAAGCGCGGCACAGATAGAGTTGGAGACCTTCGGCCGCGACAATTCCGGCGACGTCATCCTGCTTTTCGACGATCCCGATGCCCACGCCGCCGAAGCCAAGGCCTTCCTGGATGAGCTCAAGGCGCAGCACCCGGAGCAGATCGACTCCGTGACCAGCTACTTCGATAAGCGCAACCCGAACCTCATCACGCAGGACCACTCCACAGCATTCGCCGCCATCGGCCTGAAGGGCGACGGCGAGCAAACGCTCAAGGATTTCCGCGCCATCGAGGATTCGCTGCACGCTGCCGACGTGCCCGTGCAGGTGGCGGGCGCCACGGCCGTGGCCGATGCGCTGGATGAAGGCATGGCTGAGGACATCTCCCGCGCGGAAAAGGCCGCCCTGCCGCTCGTCGGCCTGCTGCTGCTGGTTGTCTTCGGCTCCGTCGTCGCGGCCTTCATGCCGCTCGTCGTGGGCGCTTTGTCCATCCTGGGCTCTCTGGGTATCCTCTCGATCCTGGCTGGCTTCCAGCAGGTCAACGTGTTCGCGCAGGCCGTCGTCACGCTGCTGGGCTTGGGCCTGGCCATCGACTATGGCCTGTTCATGGTTTCGCGCTTCCGCGAGGAGCTGGACAAGGGCCGCGATACCAAGGAGGCCGTGGCGATCACCACCGCCACCGCCGGCCAGACCGTGGTCTTTTCCGCCGCGATGGTGGCCGTGTCCCTCTCCGGGCTTTTCCTCTTCCCGCAGGCCTTCCTCAAGTCCGTGGCCTATGGCTCCATCTCCGCGGTGGGCCTCGCCGCACTCCTGTCGGTGATGGTGCTGCCGTCGTTGTTTGGCATGCTGGGCCCCAACATCGACAAGTGGACCGTGCGCAAGACCTCGCGGCGCGGACGCCGCATCGAGGACACGTGGTGGTACCGGATGCCGCGCTGGGCCATGGGCCGCGCGGGGCTGATGACCACCGCCATCTGCGCCCTGCTCATCGCGCTGGCCCTGCCGGTGCTGGGCGTGAAATTCGGCGGCATCAACGAGACCTACCTGCCGCCCAACCAAGACGCGCGCGTGGCGCAGGATCAGTTCAACGAGCAGTTCCCCTCCTTCCGCACCGAGCCGGTCAAGCTGGTGGTGAAGAACGCGACGAATGAGCAGCTTGTCGACGTCGTCATGCAAGCCCGCTCCATCCAAGGCCTTACCGAGCCAATGGGCCCGAAGACCGCGACCGTCGACGGCACCACCGTCCTCGGCGCCGGTATCCAGGACCGCGAGGACTACGCACGAATCGTCCACGAGCTCGAGAACATTGAGGCACCCGACGGCGTGGAGCTTTATGTCGGCGGCACCCCGGCCATGGAAGTCGAGTCCCTCGACGCGCTCTTCGACACGCTACCCTGGATGGCCCTCTACGTGGTGCTGGCCACCTTCATCCTCATGGCGCTGGTCTTCGGCAGCTTCATCCTGCCGCTCAAGGCCATCATCATGACGCTGCTCTCGCTGGGTGCAACGCTGGGCATCTTGACGCTCATGTTCGTCGATGGCCTCGGCTCCGGCCTGCTCAACTTCACCGCTGGTCCGCTCATGAGCCCGATTCTGGTGCTCATCATCGCCATCGTCTTTGGCCTGTCCACGGACTACGAGGTCTTCCTAGTCTCGCGCATGGTAGAAGCCCGCCGCCGGGGCGCTTCCACGGACGAGGCCATCGCGGCGGGTACCGCGCACACCGGCGGCATCATCACGGCGGCCGCGCTCATCATGATTGTGGTCGCGGGAGCCTTTGGCTTCTCCGACATCGTGATGATGAAATACATCGCCTTCGGCATGATTTTTGCACTGCTTATCGACGCCACCATCGTCCGCATGCTCCTCGTCCCCGCCGTCATGCACCTGCTGCGCGAGGACAACTGGTGGGCCCCGCGCTTCCTCACACGCCTGACCCACCGCCTCGGCGGCGAGAACTCCCCAGCTGCCGAGCCGGTGCCCACCGCCCCAGTACTGAACAACGAAGAGGCCGCACCGACTGAACAGGCTGCGCCGTCCCCCGCCGTTACTACCGAGCGGGACGAGCCGCGTTCTTCGACTGGGTCCACCGAGCAGGCCGACGCGCCCCATTCTCCCGTGACTCCGGCAGAACAGGTTGAGGAGGCGTCGCCAAGCACGGCGAACGAAGCCGCCGTACGCGGGGACCGCAGCGCCGATACTGACGAGGAGCTCATCCCCTTCTCCGAGCTGGTCAAGCGCCTCAATTCCACGGATGGTCGATGAAAAAGAACTGGCTGACCTGGATAATTTCCCTGCTGATTCTGGCCGCGCTGGCGTGGTTCTTCCGCGACCAGCTGGACTTCATCTCCGAGGGATTGCGCCGCCTGCGCCACGCTGAGCCTTTCCCCGTGGTGCTGGTGGTGTTCTTCGCACTGCTGTCCATCGCGGGTATGGCGGAAGTGATGAAGCGGCTCATCGGCGCAGGCGGCGTCAAGGTGCCACTGCGCGAAACCTATGCCATCACGCTGGCCTCCAATGCCTGGTCCACGACTCTGCCGGCGGGCCCTGCCTTTTCGGCTTTGCTCACCTTCCAGGTGCAGCGCCGCTGGGGTGCGTCGGTGGCGCTGTGCAGTTACTTCCTGTTTCTGTCCTCGATCATTAGCTCGATGTTCCTCGCGCTCATTGGCTTGGGCGGGGTGTTTTTCCTCAACGCGGATATGGCGCTGGGGTCGCTCATCACCACGGTTGTCCTCATGCTCGCCGCCCTCGGTGGCATTTTCTGGTTGACCTCGCACCCAGTAACTCTTGAGCGCTGGCTGCGCAAGCTGCGGCCCGGCCCGAAGCGGGACCGTGCGATCCAGGAGGTCCGCAACCTGGGCGAGGTGCATCTATCGCGTGGCCCCTTTGCTGTGGTTGCTGGGGCGTCGCTAGTTCACCGCCTGGCCGATATGGGCGCACTGTGGGCATCCGTGTGGGCGGTGACCGGGGAGATTCCGTGGCTGCGCGCCGGCGCCGATGACACCACCCTGGCCGGTGTTGCCCTAGCCTTCCTCGCCGCGAAGCTGGCCGGCTCCGCGCAGGTCACCCCGGGTGGCGTGGGCACGGTGGAGGCCGCGCTCATCACCCCGCTGGTGGCCACGGGCCTGACCGTGGTGCACGCCACCTCCGCGGCCATCATCTACCGGCTTATTTCCTTTGCGCTCATCACTATCATTGGATGGGTCATCTACTTCGCCCACTACGCCCGCGATGGCTTTTCTTACGCGGCGTTGAACCGGAAGGAATCCTAAATGCGCGTTGCCCCGCTTATCGACGTCCTCGCCCTCGCTCTCTTCGCCATCCTCGCCCGCCTGGCGCATGGTGGCCTGAGCTTTAGCTCGTGGGTGGATGCCTTCTGGCCGTGGACCGTGGGCGCGTTGGTTGGCTGGGTCATCATCATGGCGGCGAAGCTGAGCGGCCTGTGGAAGGAAGGCGTCGTCGTGTGGCTGAGCGCCATCATTGTCGGCATGGCTTTGTGGATGCTGGTCAACGGCCGCCTACCGCACTGGTCCTTCCTCATCGTGGCCACCGTGATGTCCGCGCTGTTCTTCTTTGGCTGGCGAGCCATCGCGGCCTTTGCTTCCCGCTCCCGCGCATAGAATCTTTGCCATAGTCGGTTACCCGTCGACCTGCTCTCATCCTTTTACACCCGTGCACATTGGTGTTTGAGCTGGGATTTTAGCGTTCCGGTTGCGGGGTACTTCGGGGCGGTTTAGTGTGTGAGGCATGAAGTTGGGGGACTTACTCGGGGTACTCGCTCGCGGCATGCACGTCGTCTCCTTGTGCGCAGGGCACACGCACGAGGACATGCTGGCGCTGGGCGCGACGCCGCGCGTGGCGCGGCAGCTCGAGGGACTCCACCGCGTTTATTTTGGCCAAACTGCTTTCAGCGCCAAGCAGCGCCGCGCCCGGGAGACTAACCATGCGCTGGATACGCTGCTGCAGATTGAGCGGCATGTGGCGCGCGTCAAGAACTCGCGCCAGGCATGGGACTTGCGCGTGGAATTGTGTGCGACCCCAGAAGGCGAGATTGCGGGTGTGGCGAAGCGCAGGCTCGCGGAGCTCACACCCGAGCCCACTCCTGGCGTCCGCGTGCGACGCAGTGCGGGCGGCATGCACAAGCTCATCATCACGGATCGCCCGCGCGCGATTGCCAATCTAGTAGGCACTCTCAAAGCCACGTCGGAGGACCTGCTCAAGGCAGTCCACGAGGTCTTTTCCGGAAGCGGCGCGCCGAAGCCGGCATTGCATGCTCACGTCATTGTGCGCCTCGAACAGCTGGACAAGATTGTGCGGGGCGAGGGCGATGACATCCTTCTGCAGGCAACCGACGGCGGCACGATGACAGGCGCGGAGTTCCTCCGCACCACGTTTTCTGAGCGTGGCTTCGTCTCCCTCTTCCACCCGGTCGAGGGGCCGGTCAATGTGTATTACGGCAGCCGCTTCGCCAACGATAAGCAACGAATCCTGCTCAGCGCAGAGCATCCGACGTGCGCTTGGCTCGGCTGCACAAGACCTGCCGCGGAATGCCAGATGCACCACATCAGACGGTGGCAGGATGGCGGGCCGACGAACCTCGACAACCTCGTGCCGTTATGCAAGTATCACAACGCCATCAACGACGATGACCCCGCCCGCCCCACGTACCGCGGGCGCATCGACCGCATCGAAGGCCGCATGGCGTGGCTGCCTCCCGACGGTGGACCGCCAGTCCCCATACCCAGCCCGGTCTGGGATTAAAAAAGCCCCTCCGCAAGGAGGGGCTAGAAGCGCTGGCTTACTTCGAGCTCAGGGCGGAAACGTCCACGCCGGCCTGGTTGAGCAGCATAAAGACGAGGTTGATGATGTCACCGCTGAGGTCAAGAACGCTAGAGAGCATTGGGTTTCTCCTTTGATTGAATTCCTAGTCTTTAGGCTTATCGGATAAAACAGGCTCACATGTTACGCCGAGACACAAAATTCAGCGCGATCCGCAGGCCTTCTTTAGACTCTATCCTGGCTCAGACGACGCTAGAGCGGGGAGATGGTGTGCTTCTTGGGCAGGTCCTTCTCCTGCTTATCGGCAAGCTGGCGCAGCGCGCGGCGCAGGGCCAAGCGCGACTCGGAGGGCTTAATCATGCCGTCGAGGTAGCCACGCTCCGCGGCGACATAAGGCGCGGTCATGGTCTCGTCGTAGAAGTCCATGAACATCTTCTTCGTCATCGCGCGTTGCTCTGGGGTCTCGGCGGCCTCGAGCTGCTTGCCCGCAATCATGACCACGGCGGCGGCCGAGCCCATCACGGCGATCTGGGCCGTCGGCCACGCCAGGTTGATATCACCGGTCAGGTTCTTCGAGCCCATCACGGCATAAGCACCGCCATAAGCCTTGCGCACAATCAGCGAGACCTTCGGCACGGTGGCCTCCACCACCGCAAACGCAAACTTCGCGCCGCGGTGAATCAAGCCCGCCTTCTCCTGGTCCACGCCCGGCAGGTAACCCGGCGTATCAACCACAAAGACCAGCGGGATGTTGTAGGCATCGCAGATACGGATAAAGCGCGCGCCCTTATCGGCGGCATCCGCATCGATACAGCCCGCCGAATGCATCGGGTTATTCGCCACAAAGCCCACGGCCTTGCCGTCGATGCGCCCAAAGGCGGTGATGACGTTGGGGGCGTAGTTCTCCTGGATTTCGATGAGCTCGTCATCGTCGCCAAGCTGCGTGAGCAGGTCCATCATGTCGTAGCCGGCGTTCGTATCATCCGGCATGAAGGAATCCAGCTCAGTGTCCTGGGCTACCTCCTCATCAGTAGGCGCATCGAAGACCGGAGACTCGTCGAAGCAGGTCAGCGGCAGGTGGTCGAGCAAATCGCGCACCACGTCGAAGGCCTCATCCTCCGAGGGCACCACGACGGACACGTTGCCGTTGAGCTCCTGCTGGCGGGCGGAACCCAAGTCGTGGGAAGAAATCTCCTCGCCCGTGACCTCCTTGATCACGTTCGGGCCCGTCACGTACATCTCGGCCTCACCATCGACGGCGATGATGAAGTCCGTGGTCACCGGCGCATACACCGCGCCACCGGCGGACTTGCCCATCATGATGGAAATCTGCGGGCTGCGGCCGGACAACGGCAGCTGGCGGCGGGCAATCTCGGAGTACATGGCCAGAGACGTCACCGCATCCTGGATGCGCGCGCCGCCGGAATCCTGGATACCGATAACCGGGCAGCCAATCTTGATGGCCAAATCCATGATGTCGGTGACCTTCTTACCAAAGGTCACGCCCACGGAACCGCCGTACACCGTCTTGTCGTGGGCATAGATGCAGACAGGGCGGCCGTTGATGCGGCCGTGGCCGGTGACCACGCCGTCGGAGTAAATCGCGTCCGGGTCGCCGGGGGTCTTGCCCAGGGCGCCGGTTTCGACGAAGGAGCCTTCGTCGAGAAGCGCGGCGATGCGTTGGCGCGGAGTCGAACGCCCAGCTTCGTCGCGGCGTGCCCGGGAGCGCTCGCTGCCGGGGTCCTGGGCACGCTCGAGGCGCTCGCGTAGGTCCGCTAGCTTGTCAGCGGTGCTAGTCACTTCCGAATCTTCTCCTCGATCCATTCCTCCATGTGCTTGCCCACGATACCGATTGCGGGCTCGTCGGGAACCGCCAGGTGGTCGCCCGGCAGCTGCACAATCTCCAGATCCTTCACGATAACGCCCCAGCCGCCGTCCGGGTTAATCTCCGCATACGCCGGCTCGAGTTCGATGGCGCCGTCGTGCATGCGCTCGGAGCGGAACAGGATGACGGGCACGCTTACCGACGCCCACCTTCCCATATCCAGCGAGCCCAAAATCTGGTTGTCCACGAAGGATGCGCGCTGGTGCTCCAGCACGCCGGCGGACAGGCCGTGCTCGGAGGCATCGGTGGAGCTGAGGAATTCGGCGAGCATGGCCATGAGTGCGTCTTCGCCGACGGTCTCCAGCATCTCGTAGGGCGGCTCGAAGTCGAGGCCGTAGGTCTTCTTGGCAAAGGCCGCGTAGCGGCCCCAGCGGGCCTTGGTTTCCTCCAGCGTCTTCGGGGCCGGGTGGGCCGGCTGGGTGGTATCCAGCAGAGCGATGAAGGCAACCTCAGCAGTGTCCTCGCCGCGGGCTGCGCGCTCTTGCAGCTGGTAGGCCACCTCATAGGCCAACGCGCCGCCGAAGGACCAGCCGCCAAGCACGACCTTGCGGCCGCGCGCGTAGTGCAGGATGTCCTCGATGTAGGCGGCGGCGCGATCCTCCAGGCTGCCCTCGAGGCGCTCGACGCCGTAGACGGCGACGTCGGCAGGCAGGCGGCGGGTCAGCGGCTGGTAGACCACGGTGGTGCCGCCGGCCGGGTGGAACATGAAGACGGCGGGGCCATCGGCCTCGCGCAGGACACGGATATTGCCCTCGACCTCAGTCTCCAGGCCCTCGCGGACGAGGTCCGCCAGGTTCTCCAGCGCTTCGGCCTCGTGGACCTGGTGCGCAGTGACCTCGATGCCAGCGCGCTCGGTGAGGCGTTCGGCAATCTTTTCTGCCACCTCATCGCTGACCTGCGGTAGCGCGGAGGTCACGCCGGCTGCGGCCGTACCTGTGAAGGTGGCCCAGGTGCCGAAGACCATGCGCTCGGAGGCATCGCGCGGTGCAACGCCCACGCCTTCGCCGCCCTTCGCGCTCACCGCGGAGGCGTCTGGGGTGGTGTCGTCGCTCTCGGTGAGCGCGGAGGGTGCGTCGGCGGTCGCGTCGGCGCTTGCGGTTGCGGCATCGGGCTGCTCGGACACGGCCTCTTCGACCATGGTGATGACGTCGGCGAGGGAGGCGTCGCGAAGCGCCTGCACCTGCAGCGGCGGAATCTGGAAGTCATTCTCCACCCGGTTCTTGATGCGCATGCCCATGAGCGAATCCAGGCCCAGATCAATGAGCGGCAGCTCGCGCGGGAGATCGGAGACGTCGTAGCCCATGGACTCCGACACGATGAGCGCCAAGCGCTCCTCCACGCTCTCCTTCTCCGGGTCCCAGCGCACGGCGTCGACCCCTACGTCGGGGTCAGCAAACTGCGGCGCGGTCACGGCCTGCGGCAGGCTCGGCTCGGCCGTCGGGGTGGGTTCTGCAAGGTTAAGGGTCGAGGCAAAACCTTCCGCAACAAGCTTGGTGGTCGCTCCATCCACGTAGTGCACCGCCACCGACAGCCCGCCCAGCGTGCGGCGAACAATGGTGGTGACCTCGCCCTTCGCGGGCAGATCCAGGTGCTCCTCGCTCGCCGCGATGTGCGCGCCCGGGGTGACGGCCTCGGCGGCGGCCTCCAGGATGGCCAGCGCGCTCGGCGCCTGGTCAGCGTTCGTGGAGAACGCCACCGCGCCCTCCGGCAGCGTCACGCGCGCGCCCGGCAGGCCGGACACACCCGACGAGGGACGAGCGTTGGTCCAGAAACGCTGGCGGCGGAAGCGGGTATGCGGGGCGGCGACAAGCGCGCCCGAGCCAAGGACCTTAGTGTAGTTCACCGGAGTTCCCGCGACGTAGAGCTTGCCCAGCAGATCCAACAGCGACTCGGTGGGATCCACCTTGCGCTTCAGGCTATAGAGCAGCTGCGCATCCGCCTTGCCCGCAGCAAAGGCCGTGGACATCAGGCCCATGAGCGCAATCGGGTTCGGGGAAATCTCAACGATCTGCATGTGGCCCGCCGCAAAGGCTGCCTCCGCTGCGTCCTGCAGGTAGACGGGCTTGCGGGTCATGCGGATCCAGTAGTCCTCATCGTGCAGCACCGTACCGGGGCGGTAGACCTTGCCGCGGTCCACGGAGGAGAAGAGCGTCGTGTGTAGCGGACGGGTCTCGATGCCAGCGATCTCCGCATAGAGCTCACCGAGGAGCGGGTCGACGGCGGAGGTGTGGCCCGCGCCCTTGACGTTGAGCGCGCGGGCGAACTTGTCCTCGCCTTCGAGGCGCTCCACCAGCGCGAGGACCTCTTCGCGCGGACCACCGACGGTGGTCATGCCGGGGCCGGTGTACACGGCAGGTTCGATGGAACCCGGAAGGGCGTCAATCTCCTCGGCGGAGAGCTCGACGACGGCCATGGCGCCCTGCTGATCGTCGGGAAGCGAGGCCTCGCCCTCCCCCATCAGGCGTGCGCGGTGGCAGGCGATGAGCATGGCGTCGGCCGCCGTGATGCCGCCCGCAGCATAGGCCGCGCCGATCTCACCCATGGACATGCCGATAACGCCGGCAGGGCGCACGCCGAAGGTGGCGAGCAGATCCGTCAGCGCTATCTGGATGGCGGTGATGGCCACCTGCGCGGTTTCGGTGTTGTAGGTCTGGGCGTCGTCGTGCACCAGCTCCAGGATGGACCAGCCGGATTCGCGCTGCACGATGGCGTCGAGCTCCTCCAGGCGCTCCTTGAACAGCGGCGAGATCTCAATCATGTCCTTGGCCATCTTGCGGTGCTGGGAGCCAAAGCCGGAGTACATGAAGACGGGGCCGTGGACGGAGGGAGAATCCGCCGCGGCGATGCCCACGGAGACGGTTCCCTCGGCGACCTGTCGCAGGCGCTTGACAGCTTCCTCGCTGGACGACGCCACCACTACCGCACGCGAGCGCCCATGGTTGCGGCGCGCAAGGGTACGGGCCAGGGAAAGCAGGTTCGGGTTCTCTGCCTCGATATAGTCCGCCAAGTCGGAAGCCGCTGCGGCGCGGCGGGAGGGCAGCAGGCCGGAGACCGGCAGGGCCACTGGCTGCCCCTCGCCGATGGCGACCTGCGGGGTGTCCTGGTGGGTGAGCCCGCGGTAGTCAGTCAGCACAACGTGCGCATTGGTACCGCCGAAGCCGAAGCCGGAAACACCCGCGACCTTCTGGCCGGAATATTCGGGCCATTCGCGCGGGTCCTCGACCACTTCGAGGTGCTCGGCGTCGAAATCGATATAGCGGTTGGGGCCCGCGTAGTTGATATTCGGCGGGATGACGCCGTGGCGCATTCCTTCGATGACCTTGATGAGGCCCACCACGCCGGCGGCAGACTCGGAGTGGCCGATGTTGGTCTTGGCAGAACCCAGCAGGGTCGGGTTCGCGGCCTGGCGGCCCGGGCCCAACGCGCGGCCGAGCGCGGTGGCCTCGATGGGGTCACCGAGGATGGTGCCGGTGCCGTGGGCCTCGACGTAGTCCACGTCCTGCGGGCGGATGCCGGCGTCGGCATAGGCGCGCTCGAGGACGTCGACCTGCGCCTCCGGGTTGGGGGCGGTCAGGCCGTTGGAGTGGCCGTCGGAGTTGACCGCGGTGCCCTTGATGACGGCATGGATGGTGTCGCCATCGCGCTCGGCGTCCTCGAGGCGCTTGAGCACGAGCACGCCCGCGGCATCCGCGCGGACGATGCCATCGGCATCATCGGAAAAGGCGTGGATGGCGCTGGTGGGCGAGGTAACTCCCAGCTCACTAAAGCCAATGGAGGCGTGCGGCGAGGCCAAGATGTTCACGCCGCCGGCGAGTGCCGTATCAGCCGCACCCACGCGCAGGTCCTTGACCGCCTGGTTGACCGCCACGAGGGAGGCGGAGCACGCGGTGTCCACGTTGATGGAAGGGCCGCGCAGATCGAAGGCGTAGGACAGGCGGTTGGCAATAATCGCCGAGGACGTACCCGTCATGGCATAGGGATGCATCTCGGCCGGATCGGCGGTAATGAGCATGCCGTAGTCATTGTTGGTGGAACCCATGTAGACACCGGTGGCGGTTCCGCGCAGCTGGTTGGCGGGCACGCCGGCGTCCTCGAGGGCCTCCCACGAGACCTCCATGAGGATGCGCTGCTGCGGATCCATGTTGGCCGCCTCCAGCGGGGAGAGACCAAAGAACTCGGGGTCGAAGGAAGCGATGTCCTCGATATAGCCACCGTCGGTGTTCTGCTGCTCAATCTTCTCGCTGGTAATGGGATCGGAAGAGTATTCCGACCAGCGTCCGACAGGCAGCGGGCCAGTGCCGGCGCGGCCTTCGACGAGCATGGTCCAGAACTCATCAACGTTTTTAGCGCCCGGGAAGCGGCCAGCGTAACCGATGACGGCGATGTCACCGCCCGCGATGGTGGCCGGGCGTGGCGACGCCTCCTTCGGTGCACTCTCCCCTGCAGCGGCTGCACCGTTGACCAGGCGCTCAGCCAGCTGCGCGATGGTCGGGTACTCGTAGGCCACGGTGGGCTCGAGCTTAATGCCGAGGAGGTTTTCTAATTCGCCGGAAAGGACCACTGCGTCACGCGAGGACAGCCCAAAATTCTCCAGCGGTTTGGTGTCCGTGATTTCCTCTGCCGACAGGCCGGTGGTCTGCGCAACCCAGGTGCGCAACCAGCCACGAAGCTCTTCAACGGTCATAAATCTCTAGCTTTCTTACGCGGACTAAAAAATATCTAACTCTGCATTCGATTTTGCGCAGCACGAAAACGCGCACGTCGAAGCGTACATAGGGGTTATCGACCAATTATCTCACTTTGTTAACTTGGGTTTCATAACCGACATACCCACAGGCAGCAGCAACCCCCGCCCCGCAGTAGCGCGGGAACGGGGGTTTAAGCGGCGTGGGCTTTAGGAAGCGAGGTAGATCTTCTTGGCCACGCGGCGGGCAATCTTGCCCGAGGAGGTGCGCTTGATCTCGTTTGCGTTAAACCACTGGATGACCGCCGGGGTCACGCCGTGGTTCGCGGAGACCGCGGAGCGGATGGCTTCGGACGCGGCGGCGTCATCGGCCGGGTTGGCGCCATCGGCGCGCTCGATGAGCAAGACGAGCTCCTCGGTGCTGCCGCCCTCCACGGAGAAGGCCGCGATGGAGTCCGCACGGACGTGGCCCGAGGCCTCCTGCACGGTGCCCTCGATGTCCTGCGGGTAGTGGTTGCGGCCTGCGACCACGATGAGGTCCTTGAGGCGGCCGGTGATGTAGAGCTGGTTATCCACGATTGCCGCGAGGTCACCGGTGGCCAACCAGTTATTGTCCTCCGGGGCATTCGGCACGCGGGTGCCCTCCGCCAAGCGCTCCCCCAGCGTGTTGTGGAAGGTCGAGGCGGTTTCCTCCGCGCGGTCCAGGTAGCCAGCGGCTCGGTTCTCGCCGTGCAGCCAGATTTCACCCACGCGGCCATCCGGCAGCTCGGTCTTGGTCTCCGGGTCCACGATGGTCAGGTGCTGGGCCACGACGCTCTGGCCACAGGAGGCATAGGCCACGGAATCCGCGGACTTCTCCACGATGACCGCCTCACCCTGAGCCAGACGCTCGCGGTCGAAGTGGGAAATGACCGGGCGCTCCGGAGTCTGCGGCGTGGTGACAATCAACGAGGCCTCCGCCATGCCATAGGACGGGCGCAGGGCATCGCGGCGCAGGCCAAACTCTTCCTTGCCGAAAGTCTCCCAGAAGGAATTCACCGCAGACTCGGTCACCGGCTCCGAGCCGATCACGATGCCGTCGACGTTGCTGAAGTCCAGCTTCTCCCCCTCGGCCGGGGCGCCGTAGCGCGCGGCGAGCTCGAGGGCGAAGTTCGGAACCACGGCATAGGTACCTTGCAGCTGCTCATCGATGGGCTGGCGCTTGAGCTGATCAATCCAGCGCTTGGGCTGCTGCACGAAGTCGCGCGGCGTCATGATTTCCAGGTTGAGGCCCAGAATCGTCACGAAGACCGCCAGGATGATGCCCATATCGTGGTGCATCGGCAGCCAGGACACCACGCGCGCTGGCAGCTTGATCTGCACCGCGGTGAAGATCTGCAGAACGTTGGTCATGATGTTGCGGTTGGTCAGCAGCACGCCCGCAGGTGTCCGGGTGGAGCCGGAGGTGTACTGCAGGAAGGCCGGGTGATCGACCGGCGCGGTCTGCAGCGCGGCCAGGGCCGCCTTGCCCTCCTCCGTCTCCAACGGGTTCGCCCAGCTCTGTGCCAGGGAATCCGGCAGGGAGTCGATGGAGATGATGCGCGGGCGCTCGGCCGCCGGGCGGTCCGAGAAGTATGCACGGTTCGCGGCGGCCGAGATGTTATTGGTCAGCACGATCGACGGGTTAGCGTCACCAAAGACCGCCCGCAGGTGGTCGGTGTGCCCGGGCTCGTTCGGATCATAGAGCGGGATCGGGGTCATGCCCGCGTACATCGCACCAAGGAAGCCAAAGATGTACTCGGGGGAGTTGCCCGCCAGGATCGCCACACGGTCCCCCATCTTGCCCACCTGCTGCAGGCGCGCAGCCACTGCCTTGATGCGGGTATTGACCTGGGAACGGGTGACATCGCGCGGCGTTCCCTCCGGGTTATCGCTATAGAGCCATTGGCGCATGACCGGGCGGTCCGGGATTCCCGCCTGCTGCTCCGCGGCATAGACGTGCTCGGCAAGGCCCGCCAACGTGAGGTGGGGCGGCAGGGCGATGTTGCCCTTCTCGTCGAAGAACTGGCCGATCAAGGCTTTCAGGTCCATGTGGGAAAGCTCCTTCGTAGGGTAGAGCGGGGCACATACCCCTGCATCACGTACTTTTGACATTAAAAATATCAGAAGGACTACGCCGACCGTTACATGGCGCGCGGTGCGGTGGCGTACGGAGGCCGTCGCCAAGCGCTATTGTGCGTCGATGGTGTCCTTGGCCCACTGCGTCACCCATTGGTTGGCCGTGGTGCCTTCGATGGTGTCCGGATTAGAGGCATACAGTGCGTGGACGCCGTTGGCGTCGATGAGATCGCGGGCGCGCTCGAGGCCGTTGCTGACGTCCAGTGGTGCATCACAGATGGAGTCATTCGGCGCGCAAATCTGGAAGGTGCGGTCCGCTAGCGTTCCAAAACCGTTGGCGCGCTCACCGCGCATCGTGGCGCCCGGGACGATGCCCTGAATCAACGTTGAGACCGGCTGCAGGGCAATCTCCGCACCCACGCCGCCGACGTGCGCGCCCGGGTTAATGCCCACGCCGTCCTGGCGCCGCCCGTCCGCGATGAGTGCGACACCCACCACGCTCTCTGCGGGCACGGGCCCGTTGCCGCCGCCGATTCGGTCCGCTACATCACCCGCGATGACCGCGCCCTGCGAAAAGCCGCTCAGGATGAACTTCGTGTTCGGGCAGGTCTCGTGCATGTAGGTCAGCTCGCCTTCCAGGCGCGAGGTGCCCTCGTTGCGGGAATCGTCGTAGCTCATCTCGTGCTGCGCGTTAATGTTCTTGAACTGCGCGGTGTACGGCAGCGTCCACACCTTGACGTCCTCGGGAACGTAGGCCTCCTTCAGCGGATTCGTAATCGACAGCATAAAGGAGTTCGGGTTCGCCCCCGGGTTGATCGGATCATCGTCCGCGGCGGATTCCCACGTTCCCGGCGCGGAGATGAACTCTACGCGCGGGCACCAGTCCGGCTGCTCGGGGGTTGCGTTTTCTTCGCCCTCCCCCTGGGAGGGGGCGGGCTCCGCAAGGTTTCCTTGCTCTCCTTCCTCGCGGGTGTTGAGGAAGTGGACCGCTCCCCCGCCAATCACGGCGAGGAGAACAACGACGGCAAGGACGGTAAGTGTTTTACGCATGAAGAAATTTCTACCTCGAGAAGGCACGGGATTGTCTGGAAAATCCCTGCCACGTTACTGAGCGCAGAGCTTGCGGCCCTGCTCGGTGATGAGCCGGACTAGTTCCTCATGGCTAAGCTCGGTGCGGCCCTGCTCAATGAGCTGTCCGGCCACTGCCGGTGCGGTGACGGCATCGCCCTGGCAGGAGGCCTGCGCGGCACCCACCACTTGGTCTTCCACGCCGTCGACGTTTACGCCGGCCTTCGCCACCGCAGCCAGGAAGTCCTGGTCTGGGCCTTGCGCGGGAGCGGGGGCGGGGATCTCGGAGATCTCGTGTGCGCCGCGGTCTTCCGGCTCCCCGTCCTGTTCCTCTTCGGTGCGCGACGCCGACGAAGAGCTTTCCGACGCCCCACTAGCTGACGCCGAGCTTGCCGACGCCCCGCCGCTCGCCGCGGAGGAACGCTCCAACGGCGCCACGGAGGTGTCGGTGGCCTCGCCCTCCTCGACGGTGGCGGAACCGCAACCGCTCAACAGGGCACCGGCGGCGAGCAGCACGGCCGCGCCGGCTGCCGTGGCGGGACGCGCGGGGAAAAGACGCATGGCGGTTCTCCTACTTCTTATCCGCCTGGACCTGGCCCATGACCTCACGGATGACGCCATGCTGGAAGGACTGGGTCAGCCCACCGGCCGGAATGGAGGTGTAGTCCTCCGTCGGCCAGCCAAACTCGCCCTGCTCCCAGCCGTGCTTGCCCCACTCGTCGAAGATCTTGCCCTTGAGGATGTAGTGCGCGCCGGAGTCCATGGACCAGTAGATGTTGCCGTGCTCGAATTCCTGGAAGAAGCCGCCGTTGACGGCCTTTTCCTCACCAACCGGGAAGCCCAGCTCGGACTCAGCAGCCTTCAGCTCCTTGTACTTCGCGCCGATGGCGCCGTGGACGATGTGGAAGGAACCGTCCGGGTTGCGGGTCAGCACGCCGTCCTCGAAGTCCTGGACCTGGCCGTCGCCGACCTTGCGTGCCTCGGCAACCGGGTACTTGAGGTCGCCGCCCTCGAAGCCGTTCTTGCCCCATGCGTCGAAGAAGTCCTTCGGGATGGGCCAAGCGCCGGTTTCCGGGGTCCAGTAGATGGAGCCGTGCTCGAAGTGGACGTAGCGGCCGCGGCCGTCGGGGGTCTTTTCCTCGCCGGTCGTCGGGAAGCCCAGCCAGGAGGTCGGTCCACCGAGCTCGGAGTAGCGAGCGCCGATGCGGCCGATCACGGCGTGTGCGCCGGTCTCCGGGGACCAGTAGGCGGTACCGGCCTGGAAGTCCTGGGCCTTGCCGCGCTCGGCGACGTCATACTCGTTGTTCACGCAGTTACCGATGATGCCGGACTTGGTGGCCTCCGCAATGGCCCCGACCGGAGTGCAGTCCGCGCCGCGGTCGCTCTTGTCCAGGCCAAGGGAATCAGCGATGTAGGGCCATGCCTCGGTCATCTCAAACTGCCAGTATTCCCAGCTGTGAACGCCGGTCGGACGGAACTTAACCACTGGTTCGACGCCAGCGCGCTTAGCGTAATCAACGAAGGTCTGGGTGGACATGCGGGAGATGGCCTCCAGGCCCACGCCGGCCATGTTGGCCTGGCCCTTGGCCACCGAGCCGATCTGGCCGTAGTCATCCTTGCCGTTACCGGCGGAGACATAGACCTTCATGTCCTTGAGGTTCTCGATGCCCAGCTTCGGATCGTGGTCGATCCAATCCTGGGAGTACAGGTCACCCCACATGTTGGTAGAGGTGAATCCGCCGGCATCGGCCTGCGCGGCGGTAATGGCCTCCGGCATGCCGGTGGTGGTGGTATCGAGGTAACCCGAGAAGGAGCCAACGTACTTGAAGGCCCAGGGGTTGCGCTCAGCAAGGTTGACAGCGGCGGTACCGCCCATGGAGATGCCGGTGACGGCGCGCTTGCCGTTGGAGCGGTAGCCCTTCTCCAGGATCGGGATGAGTTCCTTCATCAGGAAGGTCTCCCACATGTAGTGCCTGCCGTTGTCTTCCTTCTGCCAGTCGGAGTAGAAGGAGGACTCGCCGCCCACCGGCATGATGAGGTTGACGTTGCGGTCGGCGTACTGGGACAAGATGTTGGTCTCGATGGTCCAGCCGGACTCGTCGTCGCGGGCGCGCAGGCCATCAAGAGCCCAGACCTCCGGGAAGGTCTTGTCCGGGTTGGAGTACCAGTCACGCGCGAGCTGGATCTGCACGACCTGTTCCTTGTCCGGCATGGCGGCGGACTTGATGTAGACCTTGAGGTGGCGGTTGGTCAGATACTCAACGCGGGACACGGACACGCCCTCCGGCAAGCCCTCGATCTTCGGGTATTCGGTCTCCACCGGAGTGCGCTGCGGCGGATTGGACGGGGCGAAGGAATCGGAGAGGTTGGAGCTGCCCAGAAGATCAGTAATTCCGTCGCTGGAAGAGCCGGAAGACTGCGCGTTTGCAATAGGCAGCAACGCAAAGCCCACGGCCACGGCGGTGGGCAGTGCAGCGATGGTCAGGCCCTTGCGGGCTGCGGACGGGGAACGCAGGCCGGAAACCTTGGTGGACCGGCGGGGCTGAGTTGACGCAGTGTTCGGCATTGAAGAGTCCTTGTTAGGGGTAAATCGAGATGAGGGCACGCGCTACCGCGAGCGGGCTCCGCAGGTTCCCCTCCTGCGGAACTCGCCACCGTACGCGTAGTGAGCGGTCTAATGTGTTCTCAAGTTTAAGTTTAACTTGAGACTTTGGGAAGGGGGACACGCCCACCATGTCTATGAAAAAGCCGCCGTGCTCAAGAGCACGGCGGCCACGCAGGAGATGATTACCAAGCGTTCATTACGTTAAGCACCTGCGGCTTGGAGCGTTCGAGTTGGTATCCGAACTGCTCCCAGTTGTGCAGGCCCTGTGCCGGGTAATTCGTCTGCAGGCGAACGCCCATTGCACGGGCCTTCAGCTCCCACAGGCGGGTGGTGCCGTTGGCAAAGCCTTCCAAGGCCACGCCGGCCGCGATGTGCTCCGGACGGTAGCGCTGCTGATCCACCGGCCCCGGGATGCCGGACGCGGCGGAGACATAAACGTCCGTTCCGTGCGCAGCCAGATCCGGGATCAGGTTGAACGGATCATTGCTGAAGCGCTTCGGGTTGATGATGGAACCGTACATGGCGTTGATGTTGAAGCCGCCGGCGTCGAGCAGCGCCAGGCGCATAAAGGTCTGAGCGCCCGGCAAGGTCGTGGTGAGGTAGCCGGAGTAGGACAGCGCCTGGCGGAACTGCTCCGGGTGCTTGCCAGCGAGGGTGATGGCAGCGGTAGCGCCCATGGACAGGCCGGCAACTGAGTTGTTGTTGCGGGCCACTCCGAAGTTGCCCTCCAGGTAGGCCGGCAGTTCCTGGGTCAGGAAGGTTTCCCACTGGTAGTTGACCGGCTTGACCAAGTCATAGGTGGCCGGGCCGTTCCAGTCCGCGTAGAAGGACGCTGCGCCACCCACCGGCATCACCAGGGTGATGTTGTGGTCTACATAGGTGCGCGCGGCGTTGACGTCATTGATCCAGGCATTGGTGGAATCGGTAGCGCGCAGGCCATCGAGCAGGTACAGACCTGCGTTGCCGCCGTTCTTAGCCGGCTGGATCTGCACTGGGATGTTGCGGCCCATTGCCTGGGACCACACGTCGCAGCGCTGTACCCAGTAGCCGACGCGGTCCCACTCGCAGGCACCGGTGGCGTCGCCACGCAGCCAGTCCCGGTTGGCGGCGGATGCTTCTTGCGTACCCGCGGTCACTACCAGGCCCAAAGCCACAGCGATGGCTGCCACCACTGAGAGGACCCGAGTCCGCAGGCCAGAGCTTAGTGAACTCATGTTTCTCCTTAACGTTTTTACTGCCACTACTACATCGCCAACACGCCAGCGATAGTTACAGATCAATAACAAGAATCTTGTTTAGCGTAACGCACCCTGGCAATTTTCGCCTACCCATGGGGGTGCTCCCCAGCTCACACCAAGCTAATGGACAGGATAATCGCTCGGGTCAGACGGCAACATGAGCGTGCGCCCCGAGGTCAGCGAGAAAGCTAGATTCGCGCGGAAGCGCTCCCACGTCAGGGGCGCGCTATAGGAAGCGATGAGTTCCTGCACTTCTGGGCTGTCCAGCGCGGCGCGCGCCTGGCGGGTCTTGTCCTTGTCATACCACGGCGGGAGATACTCGATGTCCGCGCCCGTGAGTGCTGCTTGCCATTCCAGCTCGAGGGATTTGTCGTGGCCCACGCGCCCGCCTTCCTCGCGGGGCATGCGCGCGGCCATCGGCGTGGCCAGACCGATCGTGTCAAGAACCCGGACATTGAGCGGCGCGTTCATCGACGTCATGCCCAAGTTCACCAAGTACACCGTCGGTGGCTCGTTCATTCCCGGCTCGCGCGGAACGGTGAGCCAGTTGAGCAGGTCCTTTTCTTTATCCTCCACATAGATGGTGGCCAGGGCATCTCCGCCAACGAGTTTCTCGCCGGCTTCTTCGTAGCCGCGCATGAACTTCATCCCCAGGTAATCCCGCGCCGAGCGCGGCGGGTGGCCCGCCTCGCGGTGGGTGGCATAGGTCCAGAAATCACGCTCATCCACGATGGACAGCGGCTTTTCATAGGCATCCCAATCCGTCGGATGCCCGCGCAGCACGATGATGAATGCCCACACCGCGCAGAAGGCCACCGCGAGCGAAGACACAAGACCCTTGAGCGGCAGCACGAAAACGGGGAGAAGCGCGGCAAAGAGCGGCAGCAGCAGCATGCGGCCGTGCATGAAGTCACCGCCAACGCGCAACACGTACAGAACGTGCACCGCCGCGGCCCCGACCATCAGGTAAGTCACGGTCGAGGCGCTGCGCAGTGCTGCCGGGCGCAGCTGGGCGCGGAAGGTCCACAACGCTGCACCCAAAAGCACGAGAACGGGCAGGTACAGGGCATAAGGCCCCACGAAGTCCTTCAGGTAGTTCAGGCCGCTGCCCCACGCGCTTGACGACGCCGACTTGGCCACCGCCGTGTGCGGAGTCACCAGGCCGTAGTAGCCCATGCGGAAGAATTGGTAGCCCGCGGGAATGGGAAGGGCCGCGCCGAGGATGCCCAGCCACGCCTTCCAATTACGGTGTGCTGCCAAGAGCAGCAGGCCGGCCAGTCCACCGTAGAGCGCGAACTCCGGGCGCACGAGCCAGGACAGCCCGGCCCACAGCGCTAGCCAGTAGGCGCTGGCGCTATCGCGGGACTGCGCCCAGTGCTGCAGCAGCGCCCATAGGGCCGCGAGGTAGAAAATGGACAGGCCCCATTCGAGCCCGGAGGTGAAGAAGTCACGGGCCGGGGGCAGCGCGAGGTAGACCAGCGCGCCCGCGGGAGCCACCAGCGGTGCGGCAAACTGGCCCGAGCGGAAGAAGGCGCGTGCCGTGGCCCACGTCCCCAGCACCATCGCCGCAACCGCCAGCACGAGGCCCAGGTTGACGGCGATGGATTCCAGCGGGGCGTTCGTTACCCACCGCACGAGGAGGATCAGGTATTGCCACAGCGTCGAGGTATTCGCCTCGACGCGCTCCCCCGCGTTGAAAACGGGCCCGTTTCCCTCCTCAAGGTTGCGCACAGTGCGCAGGACGATCAAACCGTCGTCGGAGATCCAGCGGCGGGCGAATCCACCCCAAAACGAGAAAACTCCGATCACGATGACCGAGGCCAGCGCGCTGAGCGCGGCCGCGGTACGTGTATCGGATTTTCGCATGAGGAGAGAGTTTAGCACTTGCCTTGCCCTGTTCCCGATCGCCGCTGGCTAGCCCACCATTACCGGCATGATGTAGACCGCCATGGCAATGCATGCCAGCCACACCAGGGCCAGAATCTGGAGGACGCGGTCCTCCAAGGCGATCTCGTCCGGTGCACCGCCATTGCCGCGGTCCACATCGGCGGCATAGCGCAGAATGGCGATGGTGAACGGCACCATGGAGATTTGGTACCACACGCTGGCCGGCCCATCAGACTCGTTGGAGAGCTGGAAGCCCCACAGGGAGTAGGACATAACCACGGCAGTAGCCGCCAGCGTCCATACGAAACGCAGGTAGGTGGGCGTGTACCCCTCCAAGGATTTGCGGATCTTGGCGCCCGTGCGCTGGGCTAAAAGGATCTCCGAGTAGCGCTTACCCGAGGCCATGAACAGGGAGCCGAACGCGGCCACCAGCAGGAACCACTGGGATAGCTCGATGCCCGCGGCCACGCCGCCGGCCATGGTCCGCAGCATGAAACCGGAGGACACCAGGGCGATGTCGATCACCGGCATGTGCTTCCACCCGAAGCAGTAGCCCAGCTGCAGGCCGATATAGATAGCCATGACGATGGCGAGCTGCAGGCCCGCCGTGGCCAAGAAGGACAGACCAATCGAGCCGATGATGAGCACGGCCGCCATGGCATAGGCCAGGCCCACCGGAAGCACGCCCGCCGCGATCGGGCGGAAGCGCTTCGTCGGGTGCTCACGGTCGGCCTCCACATCGCGGGCATCGTTGATGAGGTAAATGGAGGACGCGCCCATGCAGAAGACGATGAAGGCAAGGAGGACGTCGAGAAGCACGCGCGAATGGAACAGCGAGTCCGCGCCCGCGGCCGCAGGGGCGGCCAAGACCAGGACGTTCTTGACCCACTGCTTGGGGCGCAGGGCCTTGACCATGCCGTCGGCGAGGTTCTTCGGGGGCTTGCGCTTGCGGCCGGTATCGATGCCGGAGGTGTGCGGCTCAGAGTGGAAGACTCTCTGCTCACCGTCGTCGACGCGGTTTGGTCGTTCGCTCATGCGGTCTTCCTTTCATAGCGGTGACATGCTTCCGCGGTGGCGGCCCCCAGCAGGGCGCCGAACGCCGTATCGGATGGGTAATGTACCCCGAGCACCATACGCGAGGCCATCATGACCGGCACACCGACGAGCGGTGCTGGGGTTCCCAGAACGTGCGCGGCGCCCACGAGGAACGCGGTTGTCGACGTCGCGTGGGAGGACGGAAAAGACAGCTTAGACGGGGTTTTCACGCCCACCTTGACGTAGTCATAGTCCGGGCGCTTGCGGCGCACAATGCGCTTGATCACAACGCTGGCCGCGTGCGCGGTGAAAGCGCCCACGCCAACAGCCACCCACTGGCGGCGGCGCGCCGGCTTCTGGTAATTCACAGCGGCACCCAGACCAGAGAGAGCCAGCCACCCCAGGGCGTGCTCGCCGAAGTGGCTTAAGCCCCGCGCGGTGGGCAGAACACCGGGGGCCTCGAAGGCCACGTCCTGGATCTTCTCGAGGACGTGGGATTCGGCGACAGAAAGCTTATTGGGCATCGAAGACCTTTCGCCAGGACTCGCGGGAGGTCAGCTCCGGCAGTGCCGCGCGGTACTCGGCGCGCAGGTCATCGAAGTCCTCCTCGATTTCCTTGAGCAGCTCGCGGGTGGACTTCACCAGCTCGAGGGCCAGCTCGCGGTCGCGCTTGCGGAAGGCCACGCCGGTGCCGCCCGCGGTGGAGACGGTGGCGGAATCCACGCGGGAGAGCGTGAACCAGCGGGCCTCCTCCGGGGTGAGGTTGAGCTGCGGCGCCTCGTGATGGGCCGGGTCTTCCTTGGTAACCAGGTGCTTGGCAGACTTGATGAGCCACGGGATTTTCTTGATCTTGCCCAGGCGGCCGCCGATGTTGCGGGTCGGCACGCCCGGCGCGCCGGTGGGCGCGGGCAGCTGATCCGCCGACTCGATGATGACGGCGTCCGGGAATTCCTTGCGGATCGCCGCGATGCGTGGCAGCGAGGACTCCAGGATGTCGAAGAGCTGATCCGGGCCGGCCAGGAAGTCCTTCATGGCCTCCAGCTGGATGGCCATGGTGGAGTACTCCATGCACATGGTGTGCTTGAGGGTGGACTTGAAGATGGACTTTGTAATCCCGCGCGCATCGCCCTCGTGGTAGAGGGCCGCCACGATGAGGCGGTTGCGCAGGTGGAAGTAGGCCTGCCAGTCGATGGCATCGTCCTTATCCGCCCACGCCATGTGCCAGATGGCAGCGCCCGGCCAGGTCACCGTCGGGAAACCGTGGGCGGCGGCGCGCAGGGAATATTCAGTGTCATCCCACTTGATGAACAGCGGCAGCGGCTGCCCGATGCTCTCCGCGACGACGCGCGGGAAGAGGCACATCCACCAGCCGTTGTATTCCACGTCGACGCGGCGGTGCAGCGCGCGGGAGTCGTACTTCTTCGGGTCGAGGTGGGACTGGGCGTCACCGATGGCGCGCAGCGGGTACTTGGCAAAGTCGTGGTCGTAAACGGCGTGCTCGGCCGCGCCCCACATGAAGTCGGCGCGGTTGACGCGCTCGCCGGTGGTGCGCAGCTGGGAGCGCTCCTGCAGGTTGAGCATCTGGCCGCCCACGATGAAGGGCTTGGCGGCGTAGCGCGCTGCTTGGACCGCACGAAGGACGGAATCCGGCTCGATGGCGATGTCATCGTCCATGTAGAGGATGTAGGGCGAGTCGGTATTCTCCAGCGCCTCGAACATGATGCGGGAGTAGCCGCCCGAGCCGCCCAGGTTGCCCTGGCGGAACTCGCGGAAGCGCTCACCGAAGTGCGCCACCGCTTCGTCATAGCCCGGCTCGTCCGCCGGGTGCTGGTTGCCCTGGTCCGGCATAAGGACGTAGTCGATGATGCCGTCCACCACCGGGTCCTCCGCCAGCGCCTGCAGCGCCGCGACGGCGTCGGTGGGTCGGTTGAAGGTCGGAATGCCCACGGCCACGCGCTTCTCCTGCGCCGGGTACTCGCTACCGTCCGGCAGGAGCTGCGGGTTCGGGGCGTGGGGGGCGCACCAGGCGACGTCGGCAAGCACGGTGTCCTTGACGGCGGAGGCGTCGAACCACAGCAGGCCGCCGTCCTCGAAGTTCTTCAGGGGCAGCTCAAACTCGTGGTGGCCGGTGGTCACCACGTGGTTGGCCACGGCGATGCGCTGGCCGTCTTGCTTGGAACGGTAGAGGGAAATGTTGGCTTCGCCCTCGACGTCCATGACCAGCACGATGGACTTCAGCTGGGACCAGCGGCGCCAGTAGGCGGCCGGGAAGGCGTTGAAGTAGGTCTCGAAGGAGGCCTCTTCGCCGGCCGGGATGGTCACGGAGGTGCGGCCGCTCCAGCTGAGGCGCTCGCGGTTTTGCTCGGACTCGATGAGGTAGAGCATGCGGACGTCGACCGGCTCGCCACGCTTGGGCAGCAGGATGCGCTGTACGGGTTCTAGCGTTTCGCGCGCAGCAGAATTGTTGGCAGTCACGATATTTTCGGTTCTCCACACAGATTTCGACAGTATTCAGAAACCAAGATTAGTGGTTTCGCACTCTTCAGCTGAGTTCCCACGCGGCTGAAAGCTAAGCCGAGAGGGGTGCATCCTCCGAGATGGGTTCGATGCCCAGACGGTTGAGCATGTAAAGCACGCGGGCGCCGAGGTCGTCAGCCAGCTCGCGGGTCTCCTCTACGGTTTCTGCCGTAGCGATATCCCAAATCTTGATGTCCTTGCCGACTTCGTCGCCTATGATTGCGGCGCCAAAAGGAAATCGACCTCGATGGTCACGAACTCGTGGCCGCAATTGTCAGAGGCTCAAGAGAGTGTCGAATCGGAGGGAGATTGAGAAAGTAGAGAACAATACTGACTAATTTTTCGCTAACTGACAACTATTAACTCTGTGCAATAAGAAGGATACTCCTCATAGCAACACATGATCAGAGTGTCTTTCTTCCTATTTCAGTCAGCTCAAAGAGTCGACTTTAGCGAACCTCTTCCCAACTGCTCCCCAAGTGAGATAAACGCCGGTACAAACAAGAAATGCTGCAAAAAGAACGCCAGCAAGGGAAAACGAAACCTTCAGAGAAATCCCCGCCATCACATGCCCCAATGAGGAACCAAGGATGGGCCTGACCCCCGACGTGTCTACTCTCCGGGGGTCAGGCCCCAAGCCCACCCGTGGAGTTCACAACCTATATAGGAACACGCCCCGACGAGGTGACGAGAATCCCCTCGTCGCTGTCGGACGGCGGTTTCCCGACCGGTGGCCCGGCCGCCGGCAAACCTCACCCGCGGCCGCCCGGGCCCTGTCCATGGCCAAGCCCAGTCTGGTGTCCCCGGCGCCAACGACTTCCGGTGCCACCCCGGGACGGTGAATTGCCCGTCATCCTCATTCCCGGGACCGGGTCGTCGAACAGCTCATCGGTACCGGTGCCTCGAACCACGGGCCCCGGGAGCACAGCGCAGCCGATCGCTTTGACGTCCACCCCGAGATGCGCCACGGATACTCCCGAAACGCCGGCAAAACGAACGCGCTTGCCTGGGAACAGCAGATCTCCGGTTCCATGCTGCTGAATGAGCTGACCATCGGCGACATCACTCGACCGAGCGTGCGGTACACCTTCCTGGGCACGCGGCACGACAATGCCGTGCTCCCCCACTAAAACTCCTTCGTGCGGGAACCCGGCGTCACCAACATCACCGTCCAAGACGTGTGCCCCGCCCACCGCACCGAGCACTACGGCTTCAATTACGCCCCTGTCGCCCAGGGCATCGTCGAGGACCCGCTGACCGGGACGGCGTGGCGGGACCACTGCACCGGTACCGGACCGGAGCGATAGTCCTCGACGGACGAGGATCAGGCGCCCGGGGAGCCTCCCGTCCGGCACGTCCACGACTCGGCGTAGCGGCCGCCCTTCGCCAGCAATTCATCGTGCGTGCCCCGTTCTGCGACCGTCCCGTCCTCCGAAAGCACGACGATGAGGTCGGCATCGCGGACGGTGTGCAGGCGATGGGCGACGACGATCACGGTGTGATCGCCGCGCAACGCTTCCATCGTGCCGACAATCGCCTGCTCAGTGGCCGCATCCAGCGAGGACGTTGGCTCGTCGAAAAGCACCACCGGGGAATCCTTCAGAAGCGCCCGGGCGATGGCGACGCGCTGCCGCTCGCCTCCCGACAGCAGCGTCCCCTCCTCCCCCACCGGGTTATCCCACCCGGAAGGCAGCAGCTCCACGATGCGGTCCACCCCGGATCGCCGGGCGGCCTCGCGCAAGCGGTCTCCGTCGCCGGGCCCGGAACCGAAGCCGGGGTCGGCGAAGACCACGTTGTCCTGCACGGACGCGTCGAAGAGGAACGTCTCCTGGAACACCGGGGTCACCAGCGAGTTCACGCCGTCGGTGCCGATCCGAGGCAAGGGCACCCCGCCAATGAGGATCTCCCCCGAGTCCGGATCATGAAACCGCGACAGCAGCCGCATGACCGTCGTCTTGCCCGCCCCCGAAGGTCCCACTATGGCGACCAGCGCTCCCTGAGGCGCACGGAAGCTGACGCCGTCGAGGACCTTCTTCTCCCCGTACCCGAAGCTCACGCCGCGGAACTCCACGTCATGCCCGTCGGGCAGCTCCGGTGCGGCCGGTTCGGGAAGGGCGGGGATCGCCCGCAGGTCACGCAGCGCAGCCAACGTGTTGCGGCCCGCGCCGAAACCGCCGGACAACGCTCCCGCCGTGGTGATCGGTCCGGTGAACTGGACGACCACAATGAGCATCGGCGCCAAATACGCCGGTGACATCCCGCCCGTCGCGGCGACCGCCACGGCGACGACCACCGCCGCCGTGAACACCGCATGGACGACCGAGCCCAACCGTCCGATGGCCGCGCCTTGCGTCGACGTCGCCTTCGCGAACGCATCGTGTTGGGCCTGGATCGCCTCATCCACCATCGCGTCCGCCGCCGAACCGTCGCCCGCGGCGCGAATCACCTGCTGGCCGCGGGTGAACTCGATCAGCCTGCCGGAGACGGCAGCGACGGCATCAGCATGCGCTTCGTCCGACTCCCCGCCGACTCGGCCAATGGCCCGGTAGGCGAAGAAGAGCACCGGCGCCGACGCGACGAGAACCAACCCGACGCGCCAATCCACCGCCAGAATTCCGAGAGCGATGACGGTCGGCGCAACCACAGCAGCGATGACGGGCCTCAGGATCACGTGCGGCACGGACGCCGCGAACGCCATGCCCGAAGACGCCATCTCCGAAAAGCGGCCGGCCGTGGACTTGGTGACGTACCCGAGTGGCAACGTCAGCACGCGTTCGCCCAGGGAACGCAGCAGGGACGACAGCACCGCTGCGGAATTCGCCCTGCCGACCGTCCCCGCGGCGAGGGACAGCACCGCATGGGCGGCCGCGAGGCCGGCGATGACGCCGGTGAAACGCCACGCCGTCGCATCATCTCCCACGGCCAGAGCCGACAGCAGCGGCAGCAGCGCGACGAACGCCGCACCCTGTGCCAGCGCGGCAAGCGCGGCCAACGCAATGAGCCACGCCAGCGTCATCTTCGAGCGCCGATCCGTCATCGACCACAAGTCCCGGATCATCGGTTCCCTGCCTTTTCATCGTCTGCTTCAGTGCCCCGCGGGGCGGATGGTTCGTCGTCGAGCGCGAACGCGCGCCACAGATCCCGGTAGCGGCCACCGCGCGCAAGCAACTCGTCGTGGGTGCCCGCCTCCGCGACCGCTCCCCCATCGAGAACGAGGATGCGGTCGGCGTTGCGGATCGTGCTCAATCTGTGCGCAATCACGATCACCGTCCGCGAACGAGCCAAACGCTCGATTGCGGACTGAATGAGGGCCTCGGAAGCCGGATCCGCGTAAGCGGTTGCCTCGTCGAAGATGAGCACCGGCGCGTCCGTGACAATCGACCTCGCGATGGCCACGCGCTGCGCCTCACCACCGGAAAAGGTCACGTCGACGTTGACCACCGAATCCAGGCCCTTCGGCAGCGCCGCGATGACCGTATCGAGGTTCGCGAGCTTCGCGGCCGCCATGATTTCGCCGTCGGTGGCGTCTCTCCTGGCCAGCCGGATGTTCTCCCGCAAGGGCAGCGTGAGCAACTGCGGATCCTGGAACACCACCGACACCGAACGGTGCACGTCGCGCACGGCGATGTCGCGAAGATCGTCGCCGCCCAGCAGCACCGAGCCTTCGACAGGGTCGTGGAAACGTGCCAACAGCCGGGCGACGGTGGACTTTCCGGAACCGGAGGACCCCACCAGCGCCGTGAGGGTCCCCGGTTCGAACGTCGCGGACATCCCGTCGAGGACCCGCGGCCCATCCCCGTAGGAGAAGACCAGGTTCCGAACCTCGAGCGCGCCCCCGCGCGCGGGCACCGGATCGGCGGGCTCGGCGATCGGCGGCGTGCTCAGCACCTTCGCAATGGACTTCAGAGCGGCGAGCCCCGCGATGATGGGTTCGGAGTTCATGGCCACCCGCACGATCGCCGCGGAGAGTCCAAGGCCGAGAACCAGCCCGGCGACGAGACCCTCGGGTTTGCCGCCCGCGGTGTCCCTCAAAGCGAGGCCGGCGCCGCACACCACTGCGAGGACCGTGATCGGGGACGTCACCACGTCGATGAGCCCGAGATAGATGTTCGACTGCCGGGACCAGGCGGACCACGCGCGGACGAACGACGACGCCGCGGCATCGTAGCGGCCCGCGCCCTGGTTGGCGCGTCCGAAGGACTTCATCACAGGGATGCCGCGCACCAACTCGATGACCGCAGCCGTCACTTTTTCAGAGGCTCGCTCGTAGTCGCGCTGAAGATCGGCTCCGCGCGAAATCATCATGCCCATCAGGGCGAAGGTGACCAGCACTGGGACGACCGCCACCGCCGCGATCCGCCAATCGACCGCGACGAGCGCGATGAGGGAAAGCAGGGGAACCAGCACCGCCACCACGGTCTCGCCGACGGTGTGGCCCATGAGCTGGTGGACGGCCGCGACGTCCTTCTCAACCGACCCGATGATCCCCGACGAGCGCCGGGCGTCCAGCCAGCCCAGCGGCAGCTTCCGGATATGGGCAACCAACCGGCGCCGGAGGTGGAGCTGCAGGTCGTTATCCGCCCGGTGCGAGAGCATGCCGGCGGCGCCGTCTGCAGCCATTCGCACCGTCGCGGCGACGACGATGACAGCCACGGCCAACCACGTCCGATGCACCGGGGCCTCCGGGTACGTCATCGCGATGTCGATGATGCCGACCAGCGAAGCGACGGTAGCCACCGACGACAGGACGGACAACGCGACCACCGCACGCATCCGGGTCCGGATCGGGGCGAGCAGCGACCACGGGCCGACGGTCCCGTCCACGGCGCTCACTTCCCCGCCTCCCCGATCACGCTTTTCTTCGCGAGAGTGCAGAAATACACCATGCCGGCGCGTGAGGCTCCGTCCAGCTTCAGCCCGTTGGCTTCGGCGAGGTCCTCGAGCTCGCTGCCCCGGAACACCCGGTGGCCCATCTTCGCCATGACGGCCATGTCGACCCGCTCGTTCACGTCGGGATCCTCGACGAACGTCTGCACGTAAGCGATGCCGCCGTCGGCGAGCAGCCCGGAGACCCTGCCGAGCGCGGCTCCCGCATCCTTCATTTGGTGGAGCGCGCCGCACACCCAGATTTCACAGGCCCCGCCGGGCTCTCCCGCGAGCGGCGTGAGGATGTCGGCAACGTGGAATTCCGTCCGGGCCCCGAGCCCGTCGGCGGCGGCGCGTTCGCGGGCGATGCGGATCGCATTGGGCGACAGGTCGTAGCCGACGATGTTCGCCCTGCGATAGCGAGACTCAGCGGCGAGCGTGCGGGCGAGCCACCCGGTTCCGCAACCGAGGTCGAGGACCCGGGCCGGCGCATCCGGCCCGGGATCCAGCGCACGGAGCTTCCGGTACACGGCGGCGGCGTCCATCGGTTCGCGCGCATAGCGGCTTAGGAACCTCGGCTCGACCTTGTCCTCGTAGGCCGCGAGGAGCCTGCGGTTGTTCTGGACGATCTGGGCGATCGACTTCATCTGGTTCTGTCTCCGGGTGTGTGGGCCGCGTCCACGCGGCGGTTTCGGGTTAGATGCTCGGATTCGCGGGCCGTCATGCAGACTCCCCCGGCCTCGTTTTCACGGCGATGCCCCACGCCGCGAGCACGGCGATACCAAAGAACCAGGCCGCGCAGACCACCAGACCCGCAGCCCCGGTGCCGTTGACGGCCTCGCCGGCCGCGGATACGGGGGTGTGCCCGGCGATTCCGCGCAGGAGGGGACGGAAGTGGTCGGCGGGCATGAGCACCGTGTTGACGAACATCGCAACGATGATCAACGGGATAAGGGCCACGGATCCCTGGGGGCTAGTGATGGAGAACGCGATGTACGTGCCGGTGCATGCGGCCGCCGCGGCAACCATCGCGCCGGTCACCGTGATCCTCCACCACCAGGACACCTCCGGGGGGCCGTCGGAAAGCAAGGCGGCCACCGCCGCGACGACGACCGTCATCGCCATGATTCGGATGAACTCGGCGATGATCCGTGCGGTCGGCACGGCCGCGTACGGTGCCGGCATTGTGATCAACCGCTCGTGGAGGCCATTGCTGCGTTCAACGAACACGGTGGACGATCCCGTGATGGCCAAGATGAACGCCCACGCCGTCACGACAAGGATGACCGCGTCCCGGAGTTCGAACTCTCCGGTGAGCTGCCTGACCAGGCTACCGAACATGCGGTTGACGATGAACAGGTACACGAGCGGAGCAATGAACGTCATGAACCAGAAGTCAGGGCGCCGCAGCCAAGTGTGGACGATGCGCCGCAGATGCAAGAAAATAGCGTCGATCATGATTCGCTCCTCAAGGTGAACCGGCGGATGAACAGGACGATTCCGACGACCGCCGCGACACCGAGCCACAGGGCGGCCTCTTCCCCGGCGTGATCCGGGAAGGCGCCCGGGGACGCCGCCCTGATCACCTCGATCACCGGCGAAAAAGGCATGTGGCGCACGATGTCGCGCAGGGAGCCGTCCAAAGCGGTCGCCGGAATGAACGCGGTGGAGAACATGAGCAGCAGCATTTCCAGCGCCTGGATCGATGAGGCCGTCGACACCGGGGCGGGCACCATCAGGATCACCCCGTCCGTGACCAGGGACAGGACCGCCGCGGCGAGCAGCGACCACAGGACAGTCCACGCGACGTCACCGACAGCCATGTCGAGGCCGCAGGCCCACGCGACGACCAGCAGCGCCGCGATCGACGCGGACATCCGCAGCACATCGGTGGCGAGCCTGCCGGCGACATAGCCGCCTGTGGCCCCGGGCAACACACGCACGCGGTCAACGAGCCCGGATTCGACGTCCTGTCCCACCGCCATCGCCGACGCCGCGGCAGTGAACATCGCCGCTTGGAACAGGCAGCCGCCGAGCACGAAACGCAGGTACCCGAAGCCGGATTGCCCCGCCGAGTACCCAAACACCGCGTACAGGCACAGCAGGAAGAGGGTCGGAACTACGAACATGGAGATCAGCGACGCGGTGTTGCGTCGCAACAGCAGCAAATCCCGACGGAGAAACGCCGCGACCGACGTCGCACTCATCGCGCCGCACCCCCTGCGTTCATCGATATGAACACCTCGTTGAGGGTGGGCGGCGACACGCTCAGCGAATCCGGCGACGCTTCCGAGGCCTCCATCGCCTGCGCCACCGCCTCGAGGACCTGAGGTCCGGGGTCGACGTCGAGGGACACCGACTTCCCCGCGACGCGGGCGCCGTCTAGGCACGTTCCCCCGAGGCAGCAGGCGAACGCCTCCGCCTCGGCGGCGGTGGCGAAGGACACGCGGAGCACGTGCGACCCGAAGTCACGGCGCAATGCCTCCGGCGTTCCGCTGGCGACGATGCGGCGATCCTTGAGCAGATGGACGTGGTCGGCCAGCGCCTCCGCCTCTTCCAGGTACTGGGTGGTCAGCACCAGGGTCATTCCGTCGTCCCGCAGTTGCCGGATGAAGCCCCACAGCTCTTCGCGGCTGACCGGGTCCAGCCCCGTCGTGGGTTCGTCGAGGAACAGCAGCCTGGGCACGACGCACAGCGACGCGGCGATGTCGAGACGGCGCCGCATGCCACCCGAATAGGCCGACGCCAACGTCGAAGCACTGTCCGCGAGCGAGAATTGCGCGAGCAGTTCCGTCGCGCGGGCGGCCGCGTCGGCGCGGTCGAGTCCGCGCAGCCGCCCGAAGAACTCCAGGTTCTCCCGGCCGGTGAGGTTCTCGTCGATCGCCGCGAATTGGCCGGTGGTGGCAATGTCGGCGCGCACGCCCGCCGGATCCTCTTTCACATCGCGCGAGAAGATGCTCACCTCGCCGGAGTCTGCGGTAATGAGCGTCGACAGGATTCGGATGAGGGTGGTCTTGCCTGCGCCGTTGTGGCCGAGGAACGACACGATCGACCCGGCGGGCACGGTGAAACTCACGCCGTCGAGCACATGCTTGCGTATCCGGGCGCCGCGCTTTCCCTTGCGCCCGCCGTCCGGCGGAGCACCTGCCCCGCCTTCGGGCGCGGTGCCGGCTTTGCCCGCAATCGGGTAGCTCTTCGTGAGGTCGCGGACGACGATCGCCGCACCCCGTTCAGCTTGATCTGTCATCGTTTCTCCTTTTCTTTGGTGTCGCAGTGGGCCGCTGCCGGCAGTGGCCCCGTGGTCGGGTTGTCATGCGGCGTTTCGATATGGATGCCCGCATCGCGGGCGAAGGCGAGGACCGGTTCGAGGAGCCGGGGGTGGCCGACGAGATCCCGGCACCCCGGCGCGACCGGCTTCCCCGCGACCGACGCAACGGTGGCGGCAGCAATCGCCGCGGTCATTTTGTAGGAACCTGGGCCGGTCGCCCGGACTACGGTCGTCTCGGCCGCCGACCCCGCATCGCCCGCGCCGGCGGAGGACAGTGCGATGACCAGCTCGGCGGGTTGCGGAGTGCCGTTCGCCCGCGCCTTCCGCGACGTCACGGCCGCCCCGAGACGGGCGAGCAGACCGGAGACGACGGACATCGCGTACAGTCTCGACGTGCGGATCTTCTCCACCGACTCATCGGGGAGAGCATCGAAGGCGACGTGGTAGGAAAATCCGAGGATCGAGGGGCACACCCCGCGTACGACGTCGATGTCCGGGCATTCGTAGCCGATTCCGCTTTGCGACGACACCAGGTTGCGCCACACTTCGACGATGGCGCCGCCGAGCATCGCGCGGTATCCGCCGCGAATGGTCCGGAGCATCGACTCGACCGACGCGGCCCCGGATTCCTGGTCGGCGCCAATTCGCAGATCGACCCGCACATCGCGGACCTCTTCGGCCCCCGCAGCGCAGGCCCCGAGCATCAACAGGGCCGTCGACAAGCCCGGGCACAGGCCGAACCCGGTGAGCACGGGAACCCCCTCCCGCCGAGCATCCCCGTCGAGGGCCATGATTGCGCGGCGGGCGTCGATCGAATCGTTGACGTCGATGTACCCGGTGCCTGAGTCGATGCAAGCACGGGCGAGTGAGTCTGCATGCACCTCGAACGGGCCGATGCCGGCTTCGGCCAGCCGAGTCGCAGCCGCCACCGCCTCCGCATGGACCCGGCCGTACGGGACGAGGACGTCCCGCCGATTCTCGACGAAGGTGATCCCCTTCTTCGTCTCATCGGCCTTGTCCCGAAGCACGTCGCTGATGGTCCGGATCGTGTTCACTGGTACCTCTTTCGGTTGCCGGCGCCATGCCGGTGCCGGGCGGACCGGGCCCGCATGGCGCGACCCGGAGGATGTGTCTGAAGGGTTGAAGCAACTGGGTGGGGCGCGTCTCCGTACAGGCTCGGAAACGCTCGCGGGCTCGGGGCCCGCCGGTTCCGGGTGCCCGTCAAGTCACTGCGGACACCAGGGCGGCAACGAAGGCCGCGGCGGACGCTGCGGCCGCGAAACCGTCACGCACTCGCCAGGGGTGATCGGTGCGGAAGGTACGTCGCGGATGGCGGCCGAAGTTGCGCATCACCAGGGTCAGGGACAGCTTTTCGGCGCAGCGCACGGCGCTGACGAACAGGGGAAAGGCGATGCGCGCGGGCGTCGTCGCGCGAATGAAGCCGGAGCGGAAAGACTGCCCCGGTCGCATCGAGCGCAATCTAATCGCCCATGTCAGCTGGGGGATTTCGCTGCGCAGGAACGCCGCGATGCTCACCCCGGAAATCGCTATGGTGCACCATGTGTAGGGCACCCGGAGGCGTTGCACCATGGCGTCGAAAAGCTCCTCGACGCGCATACACGCGGAGACCAGGACCGTCCCCGCAAACACGGCCGTCAGTAGCAGTCCGTGATGGATGCCGTGGCGGACAGCCTCCGCCGGATCCCCACTGCCGTAGAACTCGGAGCGCCACCCGAGCAGGCCGAAGAACACCCCGATCAACAGGACGAGGAGGACCTTCCCCGCCGTCGCCCGAACGTCGCGTTCCGCGATCGCAGCGAGTGCGAGGAACGCGACCCCCGTCAGAGCGAGAACGGCGTCTCCGCCGGAGAGCAGCCCGGCGACGAGGACGAGCATCACCGCCGCGACAATCGTGATGGCGTTCAACCCCGCGCGCCTTCGAGCGGCGGATCCACTGGTCCAGGGGCTTTCGTCCAAGGACGTCCGTGCGCCGGCCGCGGGCAGTGCGCGATCCCGCCGGGACGACTCCGGGGAAGCCGGCACGTCGGCTGCGGGACCGGACCAGGCGACCTTCCCTTCGGCGACGATGCTCGCCCGATCCGCCCACGTTCGCGCAGCACGGCGGTCGTGGCACGTGAACACAACGGTTCCGCCGGCCCCTGCGTATTCCGCTAGGGCATCCAGTACGATGCGCGAGCTCGGCGAATCCAGATGCGCCAACGGCTCGTCGAGAAGCAGCAAACGGCGATTGGCCGCCACCGCCAGGAAGATGCCCAACCGTCTTTTCTGTCCGCCCGACAGGACGAACGGCGAGACGGGGTCAAGTGCCCGGGGGCACAAGGCTTCCCGCAGTTTCCACAGCTCATCGGCGCCGAGTGGTCCGTGCGGGTCCGTGCCGGCCAGCGCGGAGTCGATTTCCGCGGCGACGGTCGCGCGGGTGAACTGGTGCTCGGGGTTCTGGAACGCCAACGACGCGAAGGCGTCGGGGACGCGCCGGGCGGACGCGCCGTCAATCCGGAGGTCCGCTCCCGCCTTCATCTGGCCCGACAGCACCGCCAGCAAGGTGGACTTACCGACTCCGTTGGCACCGACTAGGGCATGAATCTCGCCCCGTTCCAGTGTCAGATCGGCCCCGTTCAGGATCCGCTCCCTGCCCCGGGCCACATGGGCTCCGGTCAAGGCCAGCAGTGGAACGGCGTCCGCCTCCGATTCCGGATCGGCGCCATCCCCGGCTCCCCGGGGCCTTCGCCGCCGGTCCGGACTGAGACGGTCCGGTGCCCCCGTGCCCGGCGTACTGGCGTCCGGCGCTCCGGCGGTCGCGGCCGACGTCGCAATGCCCTTCACCGCGATACCCTCCGGCGCTCCGTGCGCGGCGACGCTCCCGTCCGCATCGAGGATTGTCACCGTGTCGACCCACCCGTCGAACGGACGGAGGTCGTGCTCGATGAGCAGGATGACGCGCCCCGGGGCCCGCAAATCACGGATGGCGGCGAACAGCGCCCGCCGACCGTCCTCGTCGACGTGGGCGGCGGGCTCGTCGAAGATCATGACCTCCGGCGCCCTGGCCACCGCACCAGCGATGGCCATCCGCTGGCGTTGCCCGCCCGACAAAGCCCACGGATCCTTCTCCGCGAGCTCTGACAGCCCGAGCTCCGATAGAGCCTCGGCTGATCGCTTGGCGACGATACCGGCTTCCACGAGGGAAAACTCGAGGGCCATGGCCACGTCATCGACGACTCGGAGCGTGAGCACCTGCGTCGCCGGGTCTTGCCCGACGAAGGTGACCCGGTCCCCGTCCACGGGGCGTTCGGTGCCGTCGGCATCGACGATGTGCACGAATCCGGCATGGTCGATGGGGATGTGCGAGGGAATCAGTCCAGCGATGAGGTGGGCCAGGCTTGTCTTTCCGCATCCCACGGGTCCCGTGATGGCGTTGATCGTGCCGAAATCGAAGGAGAGATCCACCATGTCGGGTGCCCATCGCCCATCGGCGTGCCGCACGCCCGCGCCCCTAACCCGTAACCGGGCCGGGGCCGTCCCGCGTGTCGCACCGGCGCACGCGGGTGCTCCGCCGGTCACCGGGTGACCCCGCGGCTGCGAAGCCCCTTTGCGACGGCAAAGCCCAGGACCAAAAACACCAAGCTCGAGGCCAAGGCTACGGCGAAGCTGATCAGGGTCATGGGCGTGGTCGGCGAGTCGACGCCAACTGCGCGCGGGGCCATCGTTCCCATCAGCGCGGAGAACAACATCGCCGACGCCACGAACTGGGTACGCGTCCACCGCCGGTACAGGGTGACCATGAATGGAAGCTCGATGAGCAATCCTTCCATGATCAGCGCCCCGATCGCGGCGACGCCGAACGGGGTGGTCGCCGCGGACACGACGCCCATGGCAAGGCACGCAATGAGGCTCGCGCCAGGCTTGCGGACGACGATGAGGGGAACGACGCACTGCAGGAACCACAACCCGAGCGTCGCCGCGACGAGATAAACGTGGGCGATGCCGGCGAACACCTGCAGGTAGGTCAGGGGCACGACGACGAGAGACCCCGCGACGCCGATCGCGGCGGCGACGAGCATATCGCGGGTGGATGGTCGGCCACCCGCTGCGACCGGTGCGACGTGTACCAACCGCCCGTCGTCCGTCTGCGACGCCACCGCGTCGCCGTCGCCCGTCCCGTCCGGGCCCGCGTCCCCGACTCCCCCTCCGGAGAGGGGTTCTCTGGTCGATCCACGTTTTCTGTTCATCGTCGCCGCCTCGCTTCCGTTGCCGATTCCCGATCGGAACATAACTTGAAACAGTATTAGGTTAGGCAATCCTTATCAACTTATGCCAGACTCGAATTATTGACTTTGCCCCCGCTTCCCCCCATTACGTTGTTAGCAGTTCCACCTCAGGGCACCGAAGATTCATAGCCTGTCCACCCGATTGGGCTGGTTATGTTTATTTCCGGTCCCTCCGTCTGAAAGGACAGTGGAACTAGTCGCTGGCTTCGGTATGGCTTGTTCCCGCCCCTGTCTGAAAATGATCCGGGGGTGATGCCGCCGAAGACAGTGACATCCTCAAACTGCTAATAGGAACCCGACCCAGCCCAGGTGGTATGAGGTCTCACAGTAATGTGGATGCCAGCGCAAGCATGTCCGACAACCCCAGCGATGAAGCTTAAATAGTCCAACTTCTCATTCATCGCTAGGAGGCATACACCCATGGCCTATGACTTCGTCATTGGCGTAGACGTCGGCAAATACTTCCACCACGCCTGCGTCCTCGATCCCCAAGGCAGGCAAGTCCTGTCCAAACGCATCAATCAGCATGAAGGCTCGCTACGCAAGCTCTTCGGCCAATTCCTCGCCGACAACGCCTCGGTCCTTGTTATTCCCAACAACATCGGCCGGTTGACCGTCGCAGTCGCCCAAGACATGGGGGCAGATGTTCGCCATCTACCAGGGCTTGCGATGCGGCAGCTCTCTCGCATCCACGTCGGCAACTCCAAGACCGATGTACGCGACGCCTACGTCATCGCCCATGCCGGTCTTAACCTTCCAGATTCCCTGCGCAGTGTCGACCGCGTTGAGGAAGTCTTTATCCAGCTGATTTAGGCCGTGACAGCGGCATCCTCCGAGATGGGCTCGATTCCCAGGCGGTTGAGCATGTAGAGCACGCGGGCGCCGAGGTCATCGGCCAGCTCGCGGGTCTCCTCCACGGTCTCGGCGGTGGCGATGTCCCAAATCTTGATGTCCTTGCCGGCCTCGTCGCGCGGGATCTCGCGGCCCAAGTACACGATGTAATCCGGGATGGTCACCAGACGCAGGTCCTCGAGGTAGCGGTCCGGGTGCTCCGCCATGCCGCGCTCTTGAAGCACGTGGGCCATGTGGGAGTCGGGGTCGTTTTCGGGGTGGGCTACCGCGGCATCGACGAGCAGGGCCTCGCCGGCGTACTTCTTCGTCAGCGCCACGGCAGCCTGCGCCAGCGCATGGTCGGCACCTGCCGAGAAACGCACGTGGATGCGGTGGGTGCCGAAGTGCTCGCGCACCTCGCGCTCCACCATCACGGGAATGAACTCTTCTAAAGTCGCGCCAGCCTCGTGACGCTCAATGGTGGCATCGAGGAAGGAGTCAATCTCCTGGGCGGTGTACTCGTGGCCATAATCTGCGTGTAAATCCTGGCGCAACGTATCGAAACGGCGGGCGTTCGGGGAAGTCATCTCTAAACTCACTTTCTGTTCGCCTATTGTTAACCTGCTGTTAACTTTAATCAATCGTTGAGCGCCCGACAAGTTTTATGTGCGGCATCCCGGCCCCGTGCGCTGGCGAAACCTCCCAAAGAAAGGCCAAAGGCCCGCCGGGTGTTCCGGCAGGCCTTCCTGGATTGTTCCTTCTTCTTATCGGGAATGCGCGTTGCGCGACTGCGCAGCTTAAGGTGTTCCTCGAGCCGCTCCGGGGACATCTTCCACATGCTGCGGTCTGCGCGCTTCTTCTTGCGCTGAGCCATGCCGTCACCTCCTTCCATCGAGGTGTCTCAGCATAGCGCGCCACGGGGACTAACCCGTACAGGCCGCACGCGGCTTAGTGGCCGCGCTCCTGTTCCAGGGCCTTGCCCTCATTCCAGAACGGGGCCAGCTTGTTATCGAACATGCTCAGCGCGGACGCGATGGCCATGTGCATGTCCAGGTACTGGTAGGTGCCCAGGCGGCCGCCGAATAGGACCTGGTTTTCGCGGGCCTCCGCGGCGGCGAGCTTACGGTAGGCCTCCAGCTTGGAGCGGTCCTCCGGGGTGTTGATCGGGTAGTACGGCTCATCGCCCTTCTCCGCGAAGCGCGAGTACTCCTTCATAATCACCGTCTTGTCCTTGGGGTACTTATCGGCGCGCTCCGGGTGGAAGTGGCGGAACTCGTGGATGCGGGTGTAGTCCACGTCCGCATCGTTGTAGTTCATCACCGGGGTGCCCTGGAAGTCACCGGTCTCCAACACCTCCAGGTCGAAGTCCAGCGTGCGCCAGCCCAGCTCACCCTCGGCGAAATCGAAGTAGCGATCCAGTGGGCCGGTGTAGACCACCGGCGCGCTTGGCGACGCCCCCCGCACCTCCTCGCGCACGTCAAACCAGTCGGTGTTGAGACGGACGTCGATAAGCTCGTGCTCCGCCATCTTCTCCAGCCAGGCTGCATAGCCGTCGACGGGCAGGCCTTCATAGGTGTCGTTGAAGTAGCGGTTGTTGAAGGTATAGCGCACCGGCAGGCGCGTGATGTTGCCGGCCGGCAGCTCCTTCGGGTCGGTCTGCCACTGCTTGGCGGTGTAATCACGGATGAAGGCCTCGTAGAGCGGGCGGCCAATGAGCGCGATCGCCTTCTCCTCCAGGTTCTGCGCCTCATCCACGGCGAACTCGCCGGCCTGCTCCTTGATGAGCTCACGCGCCTCGTCCGGGGAGTAGTAGCGGCCGAAGAACTGGTTAATCAGGCCCAGGCCCATGGGGAACTGGTAGGCCGTGCCGTCGTGCATGGCGAAGACGCGGTGCTGGTAGTCGGTGAAATCGGTGAACTGGTTGCAGTACTCCCACACGCGCTTGTTCGAGGTGTGAAAGAGGTGTGCGCCGTACTTGTGAACCTCGATGCCGGTCTCCGGCTCGGCCTCCGAGTAGGCGTTGCCGCCCAGGTGCTCGCGGCGCTCCACGATGAGCACCTTCTTTCCCAGCTGGGAGGCTGCGCGCTCGGCCACGGTCAGGCCAAAGAATCCGGATCCAACAACGATGAGGTCATATGCAGTCATGGCCATCAGCTTAAAGCAGCAACACGTGCAAAACGGCGGGTGACACCCAAGCGAGGAAACTCGCGTGTCACACCTTCTTTCACTCCAACACCTGACGTAACATCTGTCCCGTTAGTTAACTTTTTGCGCTTCTCTTAACCTTGTGGCGCCACCATCCTAGGGAGTAACAGTGCACCTCAAACGTCGTCTTGTTCCCGCGAAATCGACGTGGTCAACGCCGGTTATCGCCACGGTCACCTCGATCGCTGTGGTCGCTGCCGCAGCCGTGGGCGGCCAAACCCTCATCCAGACCCAGGAAGCGGGCAGCGGCCCCATCGAAGTGAGCTCGGCCTCCGAAACCTTCGGCTCTGGCGAAACGGTCGTCGTGGATGACCCGGCCATCGCAGCCCAGGGCGAGGGCGAAGGCCCGCGCGCCGTCAAGCAATTCCACCGCGATGAGACCTTCTCCTCCTTCGCCGTCACGTGGAAGGGCACGCGCGATGTCGCGGCCTTCGTCCGCGCGAAGCAGCCGGACGGGTCCTGGTCCGAGTGGTACGACATGGACTCGATGTCCTACAACAACGATGACCCCAACGCCACGAACGGCACCGAGCTCATCTTCGTGGGCGATACCAACGACGTGCAGGTCTCCATCAACAACGTGGACCTGGTGACCGGGTCGAACTTGGATGAGAAACTCACCGAGTCCCCCGTTGAGGACGCCGCGCTTGACGACGCCCCCTTCAACGTCGGCGACATCGCCCCCGTTGCCGAGACCGAAGAGCTTCCGGCCAACAGCGACGTCGAAGGCCTCGAGGCTGTCTTCATGGACGGCAACGCCCAGGAGGGCGAGGGCATTGAGCCAACCGCTGAGACCGATGGCATGCCGCGCGTGGTTTCGCGCGCCGGCTGGGGCGCGAATGAGAATATCCGCTGCAAGGGCGCCGACTACGACGACGGTGTGAAGGCCATCGCGCTGCACCACACCGCGGGTTCCAATAACTACACCCGCGCGCAAGCAGCCGCGCAGGTGCGCGCTGCTTACCAGTACCACGCCCAGAATTTAGGTTGGTGCGATATCGGATACAACGCGCTGGTGGATAAGTACGGCACCATCTACGAGGGCCGCTACGGCGGGCTCGCTAAAGCTGTGCAGGGTGCGCACATCGGCGGTTTTAACAAGAACACGTGGGGTATCTCCATGATCGGCAACTACGAGACTGCGCAGCCGACGGAAGCCCTCTTGGAATCTGTCACCGACCTTGCCGGCTGGAAGGGCGCCATTTCCGGTGTCGATCCGACCTCCCGCGTCTCCCTTCGCTCGGAAGGCTTCGGTGGTTCGCGCTACCCGGCTGGTGCCCCTGCCCCGGTCTACGGCCTTTTCGGGCACAGCGACGTTCACTTCACTGCCTGCCCGGGGCGCTACACCATCGCCCAGTGGCCGAAGATCCGCCAGGCGGCGCACAAGAAGTACCTCGCCATCAAGTCGGGCGCGTCGGGCTCGACGTCAACGGACTGGGGCAGCGGCAATACCTCTACCCCAGACTCCTCTGGCTCTGCGCCGAAAAACAATGCGCCGTCTGCTCCCGCACCGGCTGCCCCGGCACAGGAGGCAACGTCCTCGCTGGGTGATACCGAAATCCCGATGGGCACCATCACCGCACTAGTCGGCCTGGCTGGCACGCTCTTCGCCATCATGTACGCCCGCTCGGACCAGCAGATTGACACGGATAAGACGGTCAATGGCCTGCCGGTGGAGCAGATCCCGGGCATCGTGACCAAGGTGTTGGCCCTGAGCAAGAACAAAGGCCTGAAGCAAACGTGGACGGCAGTTCTCAATGCCTTCGGCCCAGCACTTGGCCTGGCAGTTGGCGGTCCGGATGAGTCGGCAGGCATCATCTACCAGCTCTTCCAAAACGGCGTCGTGCTCAGTTCCGAAGACACCGGTACGCACGCGCTCGTGGGACGCATCGCCAAGGAATGGGCGTCTGGCAACAACTCGGCAACGCTCGGCTTGCCGACGTCCGACGAAGTCCCCACCGGCCTCGGCAAGGAAGTCCGCGTGCAGTTCCAGGGCGGATCCATTGTCTACAACCCGGAGACTGAGCAGATTCAGGTCTTCACGAACTAATCCCAGCCGCACCATGTGCGCGTGCAGCTCTGTGGGATCGCCGATGTTGCGGGAGCCACCCGGTGGCTTCCGCTTCGGCGTTTATTTGCGCTTGGGGTTTAGGTATCCGGTGGTGCTGAACCTAATAAGTCCCCTGTGGCTTGCTGTTTCAATGCTGCCTGTGCCGCTTGGTATGCCGGCTGCGAAGTAATCGGCTCCGCCCAGGGTGGTACATACCCCACCCCGCCCCGCAACCTAAAGACATAGCCGGCACCAGTCGGCTTATCCGGGTCATCATCATTGATGCCATTGTGATAAGCACACAACATCGTCAGATTCGGCGGATCCGTCGCCCCACCCGCCTGCCACGGCACTAAATGATGCACCTGGCAATAATCCGCCGGCTTATTACACCCCTCACGCGCACACGTCGGATGCTCCGCACTCGCCATAATCCGCTGCTCAAACCCCGCCAAACGCCGCACACGATGCAACCACACCGGCCCTATAGTCGGATGCACCAACGTCACATACCCAACCTCCGCAAACTTATAAGACACAAACTCCCGGCCCGTCATCCGCCCACCGTTGGTAAGCACGAGCTCAATATCATCGCCCTCACCCCGCACAATCTGGTCCAACTCATCCAAGGTGACCACCACATTGGTTGCTACCGCAGGCTTCGAACCCCCATGCGCCTGGTTAAAGAACACCTGACCTGCCGCATCCAATAAATCAGCCGGATTAATCGACTCCAAAGTCCCGCGCATCTCACTAATGCGCAAGGCTGAATCAGTAATCGTCAACGAATGCGGCCCCACCTTCCGATACGTCAAGCGCACCCCAGGTTCAGGCACCCGCTGCGGCCGCAACTGCTTCAAGCGTTCCTTCGCTACCTTTGGGATTTGGTGTGCTGGAGTCCCTGCCAACCTGACACGCAGATTCCACGCATCCAACTCCTTTTTCACCTTGGCGGTATACGACTCAATCAAACTCAACGTCGCCACATCATGCCTTTGAGCAACCGCAGCCGCACGCGCTTGGCGCTGCTTGCCCGTAAAACGCGTCGACCCAAAATACACACGATGCAGCCCAGCTAACTCCACCGCATCAGCCAATGAAGCGCCACGCGCGCGTAAATCATCCACACTGCCTACCGCAAGCCCCACAAGATCCAACCCCGAACTGCGGTAGGAGAAATAAGTCTCCAAATCCCCCATGCGACAAAGACTAAAACACCACCACACACCCCGCAACCGGAGATATCAGAACCAGCGCTCGAGGACCTTTGCCACACCTGCTTGATGGTGCGGCAGCGTCACTGCATCTGCAGCGGCCACGACATCCGGATGCGCATTCTCCATGGCAACACCGCACCCGGCCCACTCAAGCATCTCGATATCGTTGGGCATATCTCCAAAGGCGATGATGTCTTCGCGGGCGATACCGTGATGCTCAGCCAGCCACTTCACTCCGCGGCGCTTCGTCACGTTGGGGGCCGCAACCTCTAGAACGCCCTCGGACATCGAGTAGGTCACGTGAGCAAGCTCGGAATCAATGTGCGGCGCGATGAGTTCGTAGAGTTCCGGCGCCGAGAACGCGGTATTACGAATCAACAGCTTGACCGCCGGTCGAGACACCAACTCCCCCACGCTCACCAGCCCGAAGCCCTCAAAGAGCGCGTTCTCTGAATAGTGCGATTCCACCACGAAGAGTTCCTCAACCGGGTCCAAGACCGAGCCTCCCGCGCGCTCCGCCCCGAAGCCAACCCCGCCATGCGGTTCGAGCACCTTTGCAGCGATCTTCACGGTTTCAGCGAGGGCCTCAGGCGAAAGCTCGTGGGCGGAGAGAACGCGGTCCTCCGCCGAGTCATAAATCACCGCACCATTTGATGTCACGCAGACTGGGCGCACGGTCAGCTGCTCGAGCACGGGCATGATCCACCGGAAGGGGCGCCCAGTTGCCAGCGCAAACTCGCTGCCCGCGGCGACCGCACGGGCCACAGCTTCGCGGTTTCGCTTGGGCACCCGGTGGTTTCGGTCCAACAAAGTACCGTCGATATCGCTGATGATGAGGCGCGGAGCGTGGTCCGAGAATACTTCATTGGCCATAGCCCCGAGTCTACGTCAGGTTGAGACACACGACGGCACGGATAAGCGCCCAACGACGAAAGCGGCCGCCACGAGATTACTCGTCACGGCCGCGTCCTCGTGCGTCGTTCAGGTCTTAGGCAATCACGTCGTCATCGTCCACGTCTTCCCAGTTCAGGGAACGCTTGATGGCGCGCTTCCAATCGCGGTAGAGAGCCTCGACTTCTTCCTTTTCGCGTTGCGGCTTCCACACCTTGAAGTCACCCTGCTGGGAGCTCAGCACGCTGAGGTCATCCCAGAAGCCGGAGTCAAGGCCCGCGGCGAATGCAGCACCGGTGGCGGTGGTCTCCACGTTCTTCGGGCGGTGCACCTCCACGCCAAGCATGTCCGCTTGGAACTGCATGAGCAGCTCGTTCATCGTCATGCCGCCGTCGACGCGCAGCTCGGTGATCTCCACGCCGGAGTCCGCCACCATGGCATCGGCGACGTCGCGAGTCTGGTACGCCGTGGACTCGAGGACCGCGCGGGCCAGGTGTTTGCGGTTGGCAAAGCGGGTCAGGCCCACGATGACGCCGCGGGCATCCGGGCGCCAGTACGGGGCGAACAGACCAGAGAAGGCAGGAACGATGTAGACGCCACCGTTGTCCTTAACCTCACGGGCCATGTTCTCGATGGAGGCAGAGTTCGGGATGATCTGCAGGTTATCGCGCAGCCATTGCACCAAGGAACCGCCCATGGACACGGACCCTTCGAGCGCATAGACAGGGCGCTCGCCCTCGCGCTGGAAGCACACGGTGGTGAGCAGGCCGTTCTCGGAGAACTTCGGGGTAGTACCGGTGTTGAGCAGGAGGAACAGGCCGGTACCGTAGGTATTCTTGGCGGAACCCGGGCGGAAGCAGCCCTGGCCGAACATGGCGGCCTGCTGGTCACCTAAAATGGCGCGAATCGGCACGCCGGCCAGCGAGCCGCGCTCGCGCACGGTTCGGAAGTCACCCAGGGACGGGCGGATCTCCGGGAGCATGGACGTCGGGATACCCATCTCCTTGCACAGTTCCTCATCCCACTCGAGCTTCTCGATGTCCATGAGCAAGGTGCGCGAGGCATTGGTGACGTCGGTGGCGTGCAGGGCCTCCTGGCCGTTGTCACCGTCGGCACCACCGGTGAGGTTCCACAGCAGCCAGGTATCGATGGTGCCGAAGAGCAGCTCGCCCTTTTCAGCGCGCTCGCGCGCACCCTCGACGTTATCGAGGATCCACTTGACCTTCGGACCGGCCGGGTACGAGTTGATGATGAGGCCGGTGCGGCGGCGCCACTTGTCCGCACCCTCGTCGCCGGCGAGCTCCTTACAAATCTCTGTGGTGCGGGTGTCCTGCCAGACAATGGCGTTGTACACCGGCTTGCCCGTGTTCTTGTCCCACACAACGGTGGTCTCACGCTGGTTAGTAATACCGAGGGCGGCGATGTCTTCGACGTTGATATCGCCGTTGGCCAAAGCCTCACCCACCGCACGGCGGGTATTGCTCCAGATCTCCTCCGGGTCATGCTCGACCCAGCCCTTCTCCGGGAAGATCTGCTCGTGCTCGAGCTGGCCGACGGACACCTGTTCGCCGTCGTGGTTGAAAATAATGCAGCGGGTAGACGTGGTTCCCTGATCAATTGCTGCAACGTAGCTCTTGGTAGACATTGTTTTCTCCTTGTCGGGGTTGGTTTAAAGAACCATGGACAACAGGCCAACGGCGACGGCCGCCAGCATCGGTGCAACTACCGGGACCCATGCATAGCCCCAGTTGGCGTCTCCCTTGTCCTTGATGGGAAGGACGAAGGCGTACATGATGCGGGGGCCAAGGTCACGGACCGGGTTAATCGCGTAGCCAGTGGCGGTGCCGAGGGACAGACCAATAGAGACGATGACGAAGGCAACACCGAAGTAGCTCAGCGGGCCCAGCTCTCCTCCGGTTGGGCCGAAGGCGATGAACATGAGCAGCACGCAGGTAGCGATGAACTCGGTAACCGCGTTCCACCCGTTATTCGGGTGCGCGGGCTTGGTAAAGAAGATGCCCCCGGTGTTCTTGTTGGCGCCGGTGACGTTGCCGGCTTCGTCGAGGTTGTTGGCGTCGAAAAGCTGCTTAAAGGTAGCCCAGGCAAGGAATGCACCAAGCATGGCGCCGAGAATCTGCCCCAGCAGGTAGTAGGGAACGAGGCCCCACTCGAGGGAACCGTTCACGGCCAGCATGATGGTGACCGCCGGGTTGAGGTGGCCACCGGTGGGGTCGGCAACACTAGCGCCGATGAACACCGCGAGGCCCCAGCCCATAGCGATGACGATCCAATCCGAACCGCGTGCGCCCGAGGTTCGAAGGTTAACAACGGCGCACACGCCGTTACCGAGCAGGAGCAGCAGCGCAGTGCCGATGAACTCCCACAGGAATGCATCCATTCCGGTCATTAGATGTCCTTTCTTATCTGCCTAGGCCAAGGGCCCAGCGAGGGATATCCACCGCTCGCTGGGCCCCGTAACTTTTAGGCTTCTTCCTTGGTGGCTCGTGCGCTGCCTGCGCGCTCGAGGATGTCATTTGCCTCACGGTCGGTCAGCGCTGCCTCGGCGGCGAGCTCTGCCTCGGTGTGCTTGGTGAAGTGGGAGACTTCGCGCTCAATATCGGCCTGATCCCAGCCCAGCAGCGGGGCAACGAATTCAGCGATCGGCTGCGCAGCGGCGACGCCGCGGTCGGCGAACTCGATGGCCACGCGCAGACGACGGGTCACGATGTCGTCGATGTGCAGGGCGCCCTCGTGGGTGACGGCGTAGCGAACCTCAGCCCAGATGTAGCTCTCGGCGCCTGGAACCGGCTCGAGCAGCGTGGCGTCCTCAGCGGCTGGGGCCAGCACCTCACCGATCAGCGAGCCATAGCGGCCGAGCAGGTGCTCGATGCGGTCTTCGCTGAGGTTATAGCGGCGAGCCAGCGCCGGTACCTGGTTGGCCAGCGCGTGGTAACCATCCGCGCCCAGAATCGGGGTGCGCTCGGTAACGGACTCGGACACCTTGGAACCCAGCTCCTTCACGGCCAGGTCCACGGCGTCCTTACCAATGACGCGGTAGGTGGTGTACTTGCCGCCGGCGACGGAAACCATGCCCGGTGCCACGCGGGCCACGGCGTGGTTGCGGGAAAGGTTGGTGGTGGAATCGGACTTGCCGGACAGCAGCGGGCGCAGGCCGGAGTACACGCCGACGATGTCATCGCGGGTGATCTTGTTGCGCACGCGCTGGTTGACCTGGTCCAGGATGTAGTCAATATCCGCCTTGGTCGGGGCCGGATCCGGCAGGGATAGGCCCTTTTCCCAATCGGTGTCGGTGGTACCGATGATCCAGTATTCGCCCCACGGGATGACGAAGAGCACGGACTTTTCGGTGACGAAGCACAGCGCGGCTTCCGCGTCGAGGGCATCCTTCGGAACCACGATGTGCACGCCCTTGGAGGCATGAACCGTGAACTTTCCTTCGACGCCTGCCATCTGCTGGAGCTTGTCGTTCCACACGCCGGTCGCGTTGATGAAAACCTTGCCCTTGACGGTGGCCTCGCGGCCGGTTTCCAGGTCACGGACCTTCGCAGCGGTCACGCGCCCGCGGGCGTCCTTCTCAAAGCCAATGACCTCAGTGCCGGTACGCACGTTGGCCCCGTATTCGGCGGCGGTGCGCAGGACGGTCATGGTGTGGCGGGCGTCGTCGACAAGCGTGTCGTAGTAGCGCACGCCACCGACGACGGCGTCCTCCTTGAGGCCCGGGGTCACCTTCAGCACGCCCTTGCGGGTGAGGTGCTTCTGCATCGGAACGCTCTTGGCGCCACCCATAAGGTCATAGAGGGTAAAGCCGCCAAACATCATGACGCGCTCCCAGCCGCGGTGGGTCAGCGGGAAGATGAACTTCAGCGGCTTCACCAGGTGCGGTGCGAGGGTGGACATGTTGAGCTCGCGCTCCTTGAGGGACTCCGCCACCAGGCGGAAATCAAACATGGCCAGGTAGCGCAGGCCACCGTGGAACATCTTGGAGGAGCGCGACGAGGTGCCAGCGGCGAAGTCGCGGGCCTCGAGCACAGCCGTCTTCAGGCCACGAGTGGCCGCATCCACGGCGGCGCCGGCGCCTACGGAACCTCCGCCGATGATGACGACGTCATAATCCTCGGTGGAGTAGTCGTTCCAGGTCTTTTCAAAATACTCAGGGTTGAAGCTTGTAATACTCGTCGTGCTCATTGTTGACTGAGTCTCCTCTCTCGCTGCACGGCGTCAGAAAGTCCTGTCCAGTTGACGGAATGCGCAGCATATCGTGCTCATCCACCACGAGCGCCCTGCTCACCGATACCTCGGCTACCTGCCCGAAAGGCGGATGAAGAAGAAGTTTTCTCCCAAAGCCAATGCTATATATCACCTGGATTTCTCTCCGGAGACGCTACTCACACGTAGGTTTCGTTGCCGTAAGCTGGCGTTTTTAAGGCATTCCATAGGTGAACAAAATAAAATAACACCCCCTTGCGGGGGTGTTTGCGGACTTTTGCAACCCTCGGCACACCGAGGATGTTAACGCCTATTCCTTCTCACGCTGCAGGCGTGCCATCGCCTCCAACACCTCAGCCATGCCATAACGCTCCGAGGAATACGTCACCGCACGGGCAGCCTTAATCACCTCAATGGGGGCGGTCTCCAGCGCCACCATATGCACAGCGACGCCTTCCCCACCCTCCGCAAAGGTCTCATCCCCTGGCTCGTTGGCAAAGAACAAGAGATCCTTGGACTCGGCGCCGATCTTCTTCACCACGGCTGCCAACCCCTCCGCAGGCGAAGACGCGGTCACCACTGCGCCGCCAGGGGCATCGTTAAACTGCACCCCTTCGGCCCCGTCCGCGCAGGCAATGCGCCAGCAGGTTTGGGGGAGATCCCCAAAAGCCGCAGCGTCCAGCACCTCGCCCTGCGGCGAAATCACGATCACTTCCTCAACCTGCGGGTGCAGTTGTACAAGCGCCTCCTGGAGCCGCTTCGAAATCTCGCCGTTCTCCATACTCAACGCACTCTGATCTGCCGCAATCACCCGCGGCGCTTCAGAGTATTCAGCCTTCACCCGGTGAGGCAGGCGGGAAACGATGATGCGCGATTGCGTCGCCGCAGACAGCAAGCCCTGCTCCACCACGGATCCCGCGAAAATCTCCTTGCTGCTCGCCGTCATCGAGGCCTGGGCTTCCATCACGTCGGATTTCAGTTGCGCCATGACCTCCGTGACCTTGTCGCGGCCTTCCCCGACGCCGCGCATGGCTTCCTCAACCACCGAGTTGAGGTTCTCCTTGATCCACTCGAGGGTTTCCGGCGCAGTACGCGGGCGATTCTTCTCTGCGGCGTCGGCTCCAGCTTCTGCGGTACCGGTTTCCTCGTTACTGCCCGGCTTCATCAGCGCCATCCGGTCGCGCATAAGCTCCACCGTGGCCTCGGAGACGCGGTCCTTAAGGCTTGTCAGATCATCGCGCAGCCGACGCACGCGGTAGCGCTCACTCTCCACCTCGGAGTCCTGGGCCTCTGCCTCCTCCAACGTCGGGGCGCCGCCGCCCTTGCGTGCCGGCACCCAGAACTCGCCGGCCGGCATCGGGCCAAACTCCGCTTCGTAGTCGGCCCACAGGCCCTCCAGGGCCTCCTGCATCCGGCGGCGTACCTCAGCGATGTCCGCGTCAAAGTCACCCGTCGTGTAATAAGGCTCCAAGGCCTTAATCAGCACAGGCGTCTTCGTGCGGCCCAGGTGCTTCTTCTGCCCCTTCGTCCACAGGCGCTGGGAGCCAAAGATAACCTGCGGAATAATCGGCACCCCCGCGCCATGAGCAATCCGCGCTGCGCCATTGCGCATGCTGCGAATCTCGAAGCTGCGGGAAATCGTCCCTTCCGCGAACACCCCAACGAGCTCCCCGCTCTTGGCCAGCTCAATGCCCTTCACAATCGACGCCCCACCATCGATACGATCCACCGGTACATGGCCCATCAGCCGAAACAGTTGCCCCGCCACCGGCGTCTTAAAGATAGAGGCCTTAGCCAGGTAGCGCACCAAGCGGCGCTTGCGGTACGCCAGGAAAGCCCCAAAGAGAAAGTCCATGTAGCCGGTGTGATTGCACACGATGACGGCCCCGCCCTTATCCGGGATATTCTCCTCCCCGGACAAGCGCATCTTGAGCCCCTGAGCAATAGTCACCCCGCGCCCGATGTGCGTGATCTGCCGGTAGAGGAAGTTAGCCACAGCGCTCATAGTGCTCCAAATGCTTAAGACCTCGCCGCCGGCGGAAGGCAGCAAGGAGGGGACAAAAGTAAGCGGCGCGCGAGCCGCCGCGCGCCGCGTTCTTCTAGGAGTTTACGGGGTACAGAACGTCCTTGCCCACGAATGGGCGCAGTGCCTCCGGAACCACGACGGAGCCGTCCGCCTGCTGGTGGTTCTCCAGAATGGCCACGAGCCAGCGGGTGGTAGCCAGGGTGCCGTTGAGCGTAGCGGCGTACTGGGTCTTGCCGTTCTCATCGCGATAGCGCGTGGACAGGCGGCGGGCCTGGAAGGTGGTGCAGTTCGAGGTCGAGGTGAGCTCGCGGTAGGTCTCCTGAGTCGGCACCCACGCCTCGTTATCGAACTTGCGCGCCGCGGAGGAGCCCAGATCCCCGCCCGCGATGTCGATGGTGCGGTAGGGAAGCTCCATCGCCGCGAGCATGTCCTTTTCCATGTTCAGCAGCTTCTGGTGCATCTCCTCGGCGTCTTCCGGCTTGCAGTAGACAAACATCTCCAGCTTGTCGAACTGGTGCACGCGCAGGATTCCGCGGGTGTCCTTGCCGTGAGAACCCGCCTCGCGGCGGAAGCAGGAGGACCAGCCCGCATACTGCAGCGGCCCCTTCGACAGGTCGATGATTTCTTCCTTGTGGTAGCCGGCCAGAGCCACCTCGGAGGTACCAACCAGGTAGAGATCATCCGCCGGCAGGTAGTAGATCTCATCCGAGTGCTGGCCCAGGAAGCCGGTGCCTTGCATGACGTCCGGGCGCACGAGCACCGGCGGGATCATGAGCTGGAAACCGGCCTCGCGGGCCTTCTGCGCAGCCAACATCAGCATGCCCAGCTGCAGGAAGGCTCCATCGCCGGTGAGGTAGTAGAAACGTGCGCCACCGACTTTGGCGCCCCGCTTGACGTCGATAAGCCCCAGCGTTTCACCCAATTCCAGGTGATCCTTCGGTTCGAAGTCGAACTGCGGCTTCTCGCCGACCTCCTCGAGCACGATGAAGTCATCCTCACCGCCCGCCGGGGCACCCTCCACCACGTTGGAGAGCTGGTACTGCAGCTCCGTCACCTTGGCCTCGGCTGCGGCCGCTTCCTCGCCGGCCGCCTTGACCTTCTCCTTCAGCTCGTTGGAGCCCTCCAGCAGCGCGGGGCGCTCCTCCGGGGAGGCCTGGCCAATCTTCTTGCCAAAGGCCTTCTGCTCCGAGCGCAGCTGGTCTGCCTTCACAATGGCCGCGCGGCGCTGTTCATCGGCGGCGAGCAGCTGGTCCACCAAGGCGGGGTCCTCCCCACGGGTTACCTGGGAGGCGCGGACGACATCGGGATTTTCGCGAAGAAACTTGAGATCAATCACGCCGGACAGTTTAGCGCACGGCCACACCTTTGCGCTGGTAATAACCAGCGGATTATCATGGATAACATGGCACCTCACATTATTACCGACGGCCCCGTGCCCAAGCACGCTCAGCTGCGGGATATTCTCTCCGAGCTCTGCCGAACCACTCTCAAACCCGGTGACATCCTTCCGGGCGAGCGCATCCTCGAGGAAACATACGGCGTTTCCCGCATCACCGTGCGCCGCGCCATCGGTGACCTAGTAGCTGAAGGCCGCCTGCGCCGCGTGCGAGGAAAAGGCACCTTCGTGGCCCCCAACCCGCTGGTCTCCCGGCTTCATTTGGCCTCCTTTTCTGATGAGATGGGCTATCAGAAAGTACAGGCCTCCTCGCGCATCCTGCTGGGTGAACGCAGCGCCGCCCCCGGTGAAGTCTGCGCCTTTTTCGGTACGGAAGCCTCGGTTTCCCATACCCACCTGCGGCGCCTGCGCTTGGGCGATGGCGAGCCTTATTCCATCGACGATGGCTGGTATAACTCTGCCTTCGCGCCCACGCTGCTGGAAAATGACATCTACAACTCTGTCTACTCGATTTTGGATAACACCTTCAAGGTCCCCATCACCGAGGCCGAACAAACCGTCACCGCCGTGGCAGCTGAGGAGGACATCGCCGAGCTTCTCGACGTCCCCCCAAACACCCCGCTCCTGCACATCACCCGCCTCGCCCGCTCCGGGGACCGCCCGGTTGAATGGTGTTCCTCGGTCTACCGCACCGACCGCTACCGGCTCACAACACACGTCTCCCGCTCGCGCATCTAGTGATTCTCCCGCCGCCTTAGCCTTGGGCGGGCTAGAAGCCCGGGCCGTTGAGGGGGTAGTATGAAGAGTTCTATGAGCACTTCATCTGCGTGGCGCTCCGCCTCCGCCATCCGCGTCGTCCTCGTTGCTGCCGTGGCCGCGGCCGTCTTCTTGGCGTTCTACGGTCTCTTCAGCGGCGGGCCAACTGGCACCGATTCGGCCGCACATGACTCCGCTTCCCCCAGCGCCGACGGTAGCCAGGCCGCTGATTCCTCCGAAGGCGAAGCCGCATCCTTCACCACCGCCTCCGCGGGCTCGTGTGTGACGTGGGATATCGCCCCGGACGGCACTGCCACAAGTTTTGAGCAGACCAGCTGCGATAAACCGCACCGCTTCGAGGTCTCCGCCCGAGAGGATCTCAGCGCCTACCCCACCAGCGAGTTCGGCCCCAACGCCAAGCGCCCAGACGTCACGCGGCAAAACGCCCTGCGCGACGAGCTATGCGAGGCCCCCACGGTGAGCTACCTCAACGGCAAATGGGATCCCAACGGACGCTACGACATTGCTTCCATCCTTCCGCCGGCCGGTTCCTGGGATCAGGGTGACCGCACCCTCCTGTGCGGCCTGCAGACTACCGACGCCAACGGCGTACCGCAGGAGTCCACGGGCAAGGTCAGCGAGGTGGACCAGGCGATCGTCGCCAAGCCCGGCGAATGCCGCAAGGTGGATGACAAACAGGTAGTCAGCACCGTGCCGTGCCAGGAACCGCACCAGATGGAGACCGTGTCCGTCATCAGCCTGGCAGAGAAGTTCCCCGATGCTTACCCCAGCGATGAAGAGATGGATAAATTCCTCTCCGAAACGTGTACCCAGAACGCCATGGATTACCTGGGCGGCGAGGAGAATCTCTACCAATCCACGCTGCAGCCTTTCTGGGGCGCGATGAGCCGCGAATCGTGGGAGGGAGGCTCCCGTTCGGTGAATTGCTCGCTGATCCACATCAAGGACGGCCACTTCTCCGAGATCACCGGCTCTGCCACGGGCGGCCGTGATGCCCTGAGCATCAATGGCGCCCCGCCCACGGAGCAGCCGAAGCGCAACCCATTGCGCGACCCGAATGCCCAGCCAGCCGAGCAGAACTCCCAGCAGGGCAGCGAGAATGCCCAGCCGGCCGGGCAGAACGCCGATCCCGCCGCGCCTGAAGCCGTGGCACCGGCCCAATAAACCCCCGTCCGCTCAACAGGGAGTAAGCACATGTACGAGGTCAGCGAGGAACGCTTCGAGGAATTAGTCGGCGAGGCCCTGGACAAGATCCCGGATCGCTTCGTCGATCAGATGCGCAACCTGGTCATCCTCGTCGAAGAAGAGCACCCGGATAGCCCCAACCTGCTTGGGCTTTACGAGGGCGTGATGCTCACCCACCGCACGGCCTCACACACCGGCCACCTGCCAGACACCATCTCGATCTACCGGCAGCCTTTGCAGGCGATAAGCAACTCGGAAGAAGAGCTCGCCCACGAAGTCATGGTGACTGTCTTCCACGAGGTCGGGCACTACTTTGGTTTCGAGGAGGACCGTCTCCACGAGCTCGGCTGGGGGTAGGTACCTACCGTGGCCGCAATGAACTAAACTTCGGTATCCGCCCAGCGCCTCAGCACCCACTGGCCAAAGGGCTGGCCCTGGGGCTCCATGAGGGTAAAGCGGCAGTTAGGCATGTATCCGGTGTAGGCAAAATCGGGGTCCACGCCGCAGGCGTGCGTCGTCACCACACGAATGGCGGCGCCGTGGCTAACGACGACGATGTCTTCATCATCCTCCAGCTCAGCAGCGAGATCCTCCAGCACAGGCTGGTAGCGCCCCAACACGTCCACGTAGCTTTCACCGCCCGGCATTCGGGCCTCCGGGTCGCCGTCAACCCAGCCGCGCAGCGCCACCATGTACTCGCGGTGGGTATCCTCGCTGCCGCTCATCTCGTGTTCGCCGGCGAAGACCTCGTGCAGGCCCACGAGCACCTCCACCGGAACGCTGCGCTCATCGGCTGCCTCGCCGTATGTGCGGGCGGCCAGCATCGCCGTCTGCTGGGCGCGCAGGGCAATAGAACACACAAATCGCACGCGGCGGCCTGCGCACAGCTCAGCCAATTCGCGGCCGACATCTTCCGCCTGGCCGCGGCCGCGCTCGGTGAGCTCGGCGCCCGGCGGGCGGGTATCCATGATGCGGTCAATATTGGAATAGGTCTGGCCGTGGCGCAGGAGGATGATTCTTCCGGTCATGCTTCACCACACTATTGACCGGTGCGCGCCTGCGCTACCCAGTCATCGGCCTCTTTCAGCCGCGCCAAATCCCGTGGGCCCTCCCCGAGTTTTACCGCGGAAGGCCAGGAGCCGACAAAAACGACGTTCTCCGCGCGCAACCACAGCGCCCGCAAAGCCTCCGCCACCGGTTGGTCCTCGATGTGCCCGATGAGGTCGGCGTGGAAGCGATAGTTACCGAAGACGGTGCGCAGCGGTCGGGATTCGATGCGGGAAAGATCCACCCCGCGGTGCGCGAATTCTTGGAGGGCGCCGACGAGGGAGCCGGGCTCGTTGGGCAGGGTGAAGATGACCGACGTCCTGTCGTTGCCGGTCCGCTCGGTCGGTTTTCCGGCTGGCCCCACCAGGACGAAGCGGGTCGTGGCCCCGGCAACGTCCGCGACATTCTCCGCAATCGAGTCCAGCCCGAAGACCTCCGCTGCCCGGGCAGGGGCAGCCGCAGTGTCCACCTCCCCGCGCGCCACGGCCTGCGCTGCCGCGCCATTCGACGCCGCCGGGACATACTCCACGTCCGGCAGGTTCTGCTCCAACCAACCGCGTACCTGCTGGTAGGCCACAGGATGCGTGGAGAAGGTTGTGTGGCTGGAACTGCCGGGGCGCACCAGAATGGAGAAGGACACCGGCAGGTCTACCTCGCGGTAGATCTGGACCCGGGAGCCGTCGGCAAGCGCGTCAAAAGTAGCCGTGACGGGTCCGTCCACGGAGTTCTCAATGGCCACGCAGGCATAGTCCGCCGCACCGGAGCGCACCGCCGCCAGCGCCTCGGCCGGCGAGCTCACCGGAAGGCCCTCGGGGGAGTCAAAGTCAGCGGCAAAATGCTGCATCGCCGCTTCTGTGAAGGTTCCGGCGGGCCCGAGGAATGCGATGGTGGTGCTCATGGCAGCAACTTTATCCCACTCAACTACTAGACTGAGCCGCCATGGAGAGAACCGAGTTCACACTGGACAAGCTGCGCGAGGATCTAGCGGGCCTGAGCCCTGCTGAGCACGGCTTCACGTATCTCGATCTCGAGCGCCGGCCACAGGCACACGGGCGCTTGAGCGGGTGGATTCTCTCGGTCAAGGATCTCAACGACGTCGCCGGCATGCCCACCACGCTCGGCCATGCCGAGCGTGCCTACGTGGCGGAGGAGACTGATCCTTTTGTGCAGGAGCTTATCGACGCCGGCGCGCGAGTCGTCGGCAAGTCCGCCGCACCCGAGCTGGGCCTGCGTGTGGACACCGAACCTGTCGGCCTGCCCCACCCGGATAATCCTCTCTATCCCGGCCATACGCCGGGCGGTTCCTCCGGCGGGGCAGCGGTCCAGGTGGCGCGAGGATTGCTGCGCGCCGCGCATGCTTCCGATGGCGGCGGTTCCATCCGCGTTCCGGCCGCTGCCTGCGGCGTCGTCGGGTTTAAGCCCGGCGGCGAGGACCTCTCGGTGCAGGGGTTCATCACGCGCAGCATCGCCGATACCGCCGCGCTGCATGGCCTTCGTCCGCGTGCCCAACGCGCCCGCATTGGCGTGCTAACGGATTCCCTCTTCGCTAAAACCGAGGTGGCCCCGCACATGCTGCGCGCGGTCGCGGAGGCCACCGCCACCTTTGAAGGCGCCGGCTTCGAAACCGTCGCCATCTCTGCCTACCCTCAAGCTGCCCGCACCTTTGAGGCCTTCCAGCACATCTTCACCCGGAGATTGGCGGGCCTCGACTTTGCGGAGGGTTACGCGGAATGGATTCGCGCGAAGGGCCGCCGCGTCACGGATTCCGAATTCGCCGCGGCCCGCGCCCATGCCGCTCAGCTGCCGGAGATGCTGGCCCAGGAATGGGACGTGGATGCCATTTTGAGTCCCATGCTGGCTTTCGATCCGCCGCGGCGCGGGCATTTCCTGGCGCTGGATCACCAGGCCAACTTCGATGAGCAAACGCGGTGGTCACCGTGGGGCTCGCTGTTCAACGTGGCGCAGCTGCCTGCCATCTGCGTGCCGTGGCCGGTGCGCGATCACCCGCCGGTGGGCGTGCACTTAGGGTCAATCACGCTTGACGAGTCCTCCCTCCTCGGCCTCGCCCAGGTGCTTCACCCATGAGCGCGCGCTCACGCCTGCGGGCGGAAATACTCATCGTCCTCACCATCACCTTTGGTATTTCGGGTGTGCGCGCCGCGTTGCGTCTGACCGATTCTCTGCTCAACCCGGCGCCGCTCAATGAGCAATCGGTCACCATCAACGCTTCGCAGTCAGCGACTACGTTGCTCGACCTCGCCTTCCAGCTGTGCAGTGCCGCGGTGCTCTTCGCGTGGGGAGCGCTTGCTCTGTACTTGATTTCCTCTCCACCCCGCCCGCAGTGGCGGGATGGCCTGCATGGCGCGGCGTTGGCGGCGGTAATCGGTCTGCCGGGTCTGGCGCTGTATTACATAGCGCTGCACTTCGGCTGGACCAAGGAGGTCGTCCCGGGAGCTTTCGATACGCGGATTGAGATTCCCGTGCTGCTCATCAAGTCCTTTGCTAATGCCTGGGCGGAGGAGCTCGTGGTGGTGTATTGGCTCATGACCAGGCTTAAGCAGTCTGGGTGGGCCCTGCCCGCAACGCTGGCGGCTTCCTCCATCCTGCGCGGCTCTTATCACCTTTACCAGGGTGTTTCCGCGGGCTTCGGCAATATCATCATGGGCGTGGTCTATGGCTGGTACTTCCACCGCACGGGCAAGGTGTGGCCGTTGGTCATCGCGCACTTTCTTATCGACGCCATCGCTTTCGTTGGCTACGCCCTCCTCTTCGGCGCTTAAATAAGAGCTATCAGCAAGCCACAGCGAAAAGACAGCTACCGCCCCCTGTGTGATAGGTGGGGCAGAAGTTGTTTCGCGGTACAGTGTTCCCCATGACCTACCAAGGACGCGATCCAGAGCGCGAAGCCCGCCGTGCCGGCGAGCCCCACGGCAGACCTCGCCGCGCGGACTCCGCTAGCTCTGCAGGCCCTTCCCGCCCCCGGAACATGGCCAGCCCACGCGGCTCACACGCAGCCGGTGATGACGCTGGCGAGTTCGTCCTTGGTGCCGACGGGCAGCCCTTGCGTGATCGCTACGGCCGACCGGTGCGCCGCCGTCCATCCGCGCAGCAAGCTAATCCTGCGCATTCATCCTCCCGCGCTCAGCGCCCCAGCGCGCGGCGTTCCCGGCCGGAGGAGACCCGCTTCGACGTCGACGCCTACATGGCCCAGCGCTCCCCTGCGCGCCCAGCGCCCCGCCGGAGCGTACCTTCGCAACAGCCTGCTGTCCGCGCCAATCGGTACACCCCGGATGCCCCACCGCGTAGCTATGCTCCGCAAGCCCCCACCCGCAGGCGTGCCGAAGGTCGCCCGCACAGCCGCCGCAAGAAAGTAAACCCAGCCAAGCAGGCTTTCGGTTGCCTGGGCTGGATCGTCGTCATCGCCCTCGTCTTCATGGTGCCCTTCACCCTGTGGACGGATTCGCGTTTAACGCGCATCGATGCCCTGCCCACCGAGCAGGTGGCACAAACCTCTGGTACAAACTGGCTGCTCGTAGGTTCGGACTCGCGCCAGGGGCTCACTGAAGAACAACAGGCGGAGCTAGGCACCGGTGGCGATGTGGGCGTCGGCCGCACCGATACCATCATGCTGCTGCACATTCCCGCATCCGGAAAGGCCCAGTTGGTCTCCATTCCACGCGATAGCTATGTCGACGTTCCCGGCTTTGGCATGGACAAGGTCAACGCAGCCTTTACCTACGGCGGCCCACAGCTGCTGACCCAAACCGTGGAGCAAGCCACCGGCCTCCACATCGACCACTATGCGGAGATCGGCATGGGCGGCTTGGCCAACGTCGTGGATTCCGTCGGCGGCGTGGATATCTGCGTCAAGGAGCCCATCAACGATCCGCTTGCCGGCATCGACCTCCAAGCGGGCTGCCAAAAGCTCCGCGGGCCGGATGCCCTCGGCTACGTGCGCACCCGCGCCACCGCGATGGGTGACTTGGACCGCGTGGAGCGCCAGCGCGAATTCTTCGCCGCACTGCTGGATAAGGCAACGTCTTTCTCCACCATCGGCAACCCCTTCAAGGCAATTTCACTGGTTAACCACACCGCCGACTCCTTCATCGTCAACGAGAAGGACCACGTCTGGCACCTTGCCCGCGTGGCGCTATCCATGGCCTCCGGCGTGGAGACGAAGACGGTTCCCATCGGCGGCTTCGAGGACACAGTCGTGGGCAACGTCGTCCTCTGGGACGACGCCGAAGCCCAAGCGCTCTGGGACTCCATGCGCTAAGGCTTCGGCCGGTCGTTTCGATCAAATAAGGCTCCAAAACCTTGTGGTTTTGGAGCCTTATTTGATCGTTTCGTACCCGCGCCTCGGGGGCGAAGGCACCGAGATACTAGCGCAGCGTCACCTGACGGGACTTGATGTTCTGCAGCTGCTTGCGCTCATCGGCGTCGAGGTTGGCGTCGTTGGAGATCTCCTCCTCCAGCGCCTTATTCACGCGAGACAACTCTGCCTCGTAGGAATCGTGCGCAACCTCCGGATCGAGGTCGAAGACCGGAGCGATGAGGCCGTGGGTACGGAAAACGCCGGCAAACTTGGTGTTTTCTCCCAGGTTGAGCTCACCGCGAGCGGCGATGCGCGCAAGGGCGTTAAGGAAAGCATTCTCGTCATCGCAGGGGCGGACCCAGCGGATGTGCGCCTTGCCGCCACCGGCATTAGCCCAGAAGGCGGTACCCACAAAACCCTCGGCCTCCTGGCCTACCTGGTAGGACTCAATGACGGAATCGTTGGCGCGCTGCAGAGCCTGCGCCATATGCGGCGGGACCTGCGCGCCCTCCGGCATCCACCACGCGAAGTCCTGGTAGACGTTGATCTCCAGCTCGGCGTCCTCCTCCAGCAGCTCCTTGAGCTCCGGCTGGGAGCCATCAGCAGCGGTGGACTCGAGAGTGGAACCCGGCGCGTTGTTCTTCACCCAGTTCAGGGCGAAAGCCAGGTCGCGGCCCGGATTGTGCGTGTGGGACTGCACCTGCAGGCCCACGAAGGCCTCACCGCCGGACTCCTCATCACGGATGAGTGCCGCGGTAGCACCGGGCAACACGGTGGCGACGTAAACGTCCTTGTCAAAGCCTTTCACAGACAGCTTCGCCGTTGCGGAAGGAACGAATTCCTGCAGGGCGACGAGGCTAGCCTCAGCGGCGAGCCCACCGAAGGGGCGGGGGTCCTTTTCCAGGGCAGCGCGCTCGGCGGCGCGGGCAGCGAGCTTAGCTTGGCGGCGGGACATGCCCTCCGGCAGCTGTTCGTTCTTCTTTTTCTTCTTGGCCATACTGAACAACTTACCTGTTCATTACAGCTCAATGGCATGCAGGGCCACTTCCGGCTGGTTCGTGGCGAGAATATCCACCCCATTGGCCCACGCCCACTTCATATCCTCAGGTTTATCGATGGTCCACATGTACGTGGGCAAGCCGTGCGCGCCAATGGCACCAGGTTGGAGCTTGCCGCGCAACAGCGACATGCCTAGGCCCGTGGGCTGCGATAACAGGATGTCCGGGCGGTTGAAATGGCGCTCCCAATCGCGGCGCAAGTAGATGCGGTCGATATGCGGGGCGAGCGCCGCCATTCGACGGATGGCCCGGTGGGAAAAGGAAATCATGTGGATCCGGGGGTCGTCGACAAGCCCTGCGTAGCGCAACCGCAGCACCATCTGTTCTTCGAGGATGTCGCCCTGCCCCGAGGGATGCTTGGTCTCGATGTAGAGGTGATGCTTCTTATCGCCGAGCATCTCGAGGAGCTCGTCGAGAAGCAGCATGCGCTGGCCGCCGCCAATCTTGAGGCGGCGCAGCTCCTCCCATGTCATGCGAGACACTCGGCCTGAGCCATTCGTGGTGCGGTCCAGGGTGGGATCATGGTGAACCACCACCTTGCCGTCGCTGCTCAGACGGATATCGCACTCGATGCCGTGAATGGGAAGCTCGAGCGCTTTTTCAAAGGCAAGAGGGGATAGCTCCGGATATTTCCCGGAGTATCCCCTGTGGGCGACAATCTTCACTAGCCGAAGATTTCTTCCTTGATGGTGTTGAGAGTGTTGAAGGAGTTCTCGAAGCGCTCCTTCTCGTGATCATCGAGGGCCAGCTCGATAACACGGTTGACGCCGGAGCGGTCAACGATGGCCGGGGTGCCGATGAAGACATCCTCGTGGCCGTACTCACCCTGCAGGTAAGCGGAGACAGGAAGTGCGACAGCCTGGTTCTGAATGACCGCGCGGGTGATGCGGGCCAGGGCCATGCCGATGCCGTAGGAGGTGGAGCCCTTGGCGTCGATGATGTGGTAGGCGGCGTCGCGGGTGTCCTCGAAGATCTTCTCGATGCGCTCGTTGTAGCCCGGGTCCTTCTCAGAACGGTGGGACAGGGAGACACCAGCGATGTTGGCGGAGGAGACGACCGGCAGCTCGGAGTCACCGTGCTCGCCGATGATGTAGGCGTGGACGGAGGTCGGCGCCACGTCATCCATCTCAGAGAGCATGTAGCGGTAGCGGGCCGAGTCCAGGACGGTGCCGGAGCCGATGACGCGCTCGTGCGGGAAGCCGGAAGCCTTCCACACCGCGTAGGTCAGCAGGTCCACCGGGTTGGAGGCGACCAGGAAGATGCCGTCGAAGCCGTTCTTCATGACGTCACCCACGATGGAGTTCATGATCTTGACGTTCTTGTCCACGAGCTGCAGGCGGGTCTCGCCGGGCTTCTGAGCGGCGCCGGCGCAGATGACGACCATGGAGGCGTCCTTGCAGTCTTCGTAGGTGCCCTTGGTCACGCGGGTGCGGGACGGGGCCCAGACAACACCATGGTTGAGGTCCATGACGTTGCCCTCGAGCTTCTTTTCGTCGATGTCGATGATGGCCAGGTGGTCAACAGTTCCCTGGTTGACCAGAGCGTAGGCGTAAGCAACTCCAACGTCGCCCGCGCCGATGAGTACTACTTTGTTTCCAACATGATTTCCCATGCCTCCTATTGTGCCCCCAATGTCCGAATTTTGCTCGTTATGCGCCCGAATTCACAGACCCAGTAGTCCGATCTCACATTTTCATGTCTGATCGGACATCTATGGATGCTGCGCTGCACGTCGCACCTAAAGCTGGTTCAATGGCCAGCATGCGTCAACTTGCGCGCCGCATCGCCCTCAGAACCGCCCGCACGGGCCTTCAGGCTGCAATCTTTTCCTTGGAGATCATCAGCGATCTCACGCCCGGCATGCGCATGACTGGCCGGCGGCGCCTGCCACAAAACATGTGGCCCGGGCTCTTCGGCGCCGAAGTCGCAACGTGGGCAGCCGTCTCCCCATCGCTGTTGCCCCGCCCGTGGTGGGTCACCGCCGCCAACGTGGCCATCGGCCAAGGCGCTGGACACCTCGCCGCGACCACCGCGGCCTTCGCTGCCAAGCGCGCGCTGCACCACGCTGGCCGCCGCCCCCAGGACCGCGTCGGCCCCACCACTCGGCGCTATTCCTACTACGCACTTGGGGTTGGCTCGCTCATCACAGGCATACGTTCCCTGCGCAATCAGACGGAGCAAGCCCGGCTCGTGGGAAAGCTCAATGACCGCGGCCCGCAGTCCGCAGCACTGGGCATGGCCGTGGGCACGGCTGGCTACGGCGCCTTGCTCGTTGTGGGGGAGGCAGCCCAGCTCACCGTCACTCAGCTGTCCCTCCAGGTCCAGCGCTGGCTGCCCAGGTGGATTGCCTGGCCTCTAGCCGGCGGCGCGGTCGGCTTCGCCACCGCCCTGGTCAGCGACCGGATGGTGTGGCGTCGCCTGCTCCGCAAGGCCTCCGTCCAAGGCCTTGCACTCAACAAGCTGGTATACCCGGGCTCCGCCATGCCGTGGGAGCCGGAGCGCTCTGGCAGCCCCTGGTCCCATGAGCCTTGGACGGCCGTCGGCTCACAGGGCAGAGCGTTTCTTGACCGCGGCCCGCGCGCCCAGGACATCAAGGAGGTCATGCACTTCGAGCGCGCCCACGAGCCAATTCGCATCTATATCGGACTCATTCGCGGTCGCGGCCCGCACGCCGCCGCACGCCACGCGGTGGCGGAGATGGACCGCACGGGTGCGTTCCACCGCGACACGATCGTGTTGCAAATGCCCTCCGGCTCAGGATGGATCAATAACTATGCGGTCAGTGGATACGAATTCCTCACGCGGGGCAATTGCGCCACCGTGGCCCTGCAATTCGACTACTTGCCTTCCATGTTTTCCTACCTGGTGGACAAGAACCTCTCCCGCACCTTTGCGCGCGAGCTCATCGCGGCCGTCCATGACCGCCTCGAGCTCCTCCCTGAGGACAACCGCCCCAAGTTGTATTTCAGCGGCGAGTCGCTGGGCTGCTATGCCATCGTGGAGAACTTTGAGACGCTCGAGGAACTCCTCGCCGCCTGCGATGGTGCGGTCTTCACCGGACCTCCGCGGATGACCAGCTTCATGCGGCGCCTGCACCGTGAACGCGGTTCCCTGGAACGCCTGCCGCTTATCGACGGCGGCCGGCACCTCCGCTTCGCCGCCGTTCCTGCCCACATGGAGCACGACGCCTTCGGCGAACCTTATGGCCGCTGGGAACGCCCGCGCGTGGCGGTGGGCCAGCACGCCTCCGACGCCATCGTGTGGTGGGACAGCAAGCTCATCTACACCCGCCCCAACTGGATCCACGAGCCCACCCCGCAGACCCTGTACGCGGATACCTTTAAGAATCTGCGTTGGCACCCGTTCATCACCTTCTGGCAGGTGGCCCTGGATCAGATCAACTCCCTCAACGTGCCCGGCGGCCACGGGCACAACTACTTCGAGGAGACCTTCTGGTACTGGGATTCCGTCCTTGGATCCCAAACGCGCACTCAACTCACCCCGGAATTAGCCGAGCGCATGCGGGTCTTCGTGGAGCGCGACCAGCTCAACAAACCTTCCGACTTCCGCACGCACGTGCGCAAACAGCTCTAGCCGCACTTCACACCGGTGCTGTGGTGCGGGCAGTAGCCATTGGGCACCTTGTGCAGGTACTGCTGGTGCTCGTCCTCAGCCAGGTAGTACTGGCCTGAGTCCGTCTCACTGAGGAGGGTGACTTCGGTGGTGGTGGCGCCGAAGCCGGCGTCGGCTAGCTTGCCCGCGTAGGAATCCACGAGCTTCTGAATCTCCGCGCGTTCCTCCTCAGTCTCTGGGTAGAAGGCCGAGCGGTATTGCGTGCCCACGTCGTTGCCTTGGCGGAAGCCCTGGGTGGGGTCGTGAGCTTCCAAGGCCTTAACCACAAGGTCGCGCAGGCTCACGCGCTGTGGATCATAGGTAATCTGCACAGACTCCGCATGGTTGGTCAGCCCGCGGCAGACCTCGTAGTAGGTGGGGTTTGGCGTGGTGCCGCCCGCATAGCCCACGGAGGTTGCCTCCACGCCTTCGGTCTCCCAAAACATCTTCTCGGCTCCCCAGAAACAACCGATGGCAATGATGAGGGATTTCTGCCCCTCTTTCCACGGGCCGGTAATCGGAGTGCCCAGGACCGCGTGGGGCTGCGGGTTCTCAAGAACAGGCTCCGCGCGCCCGGGAAGAGCGTCCTTAGCTGCCACCAGCGTGGGTTCTGGCTTGAAAAGAAACATGCTGGGTTCTCCTTACACTTAGCGTTGTCCTCCCTCTTATACTCCGCCGCACTGCCCGCAATCCAGGTTTTTGTTCACGGCGACTCCCATAGAAAAATTATTGTGGCCAAATTCTCATCCGGGCCCTACCATGGGGCCTCGTACCCCAAAGAAAGGATGAAACAAATGGCTGTTTACGAACTTCCGGAACTCGACTACGCATACGATGCCCTGGAGCCGCACATCTCCGCTGAGATCATGGAGCTGCACCACTCCAAGCACCACGCTGGCTACGTTGCTGGCGCTAACGCTGCGCTCGAGGCTCTGGAGGAGCAGCGCAACGGCGAGGCTAATGCTGACGCCATCCGCGCTCTGTCCAAGAACCTGGCCTTCAACCTGGGTGGCCACACCAACCACTCCATCTTCTGGAAGAACCTCTCCCCGAACGGCGGCGGCGAGCCGACCGGTGATCTGGCTGAGGCTATTAACCGCGACTTCGGCTCCTTCGAGAAGTTCAAGGCTCACTTCTCCGCTGTTGCTACCGGCCTGCAGGGCTCCGGTTGGGCAGTTCTGGGCTACGACCACGTTGCTGGCCGCCTGATTATTGAGCAGCTGACCGATCAGCAGGGCAACATCTCCGTGAACTTCACCCCGCTGCTGATGCTGGATATGTGGGAGCACGCCTTCTACCTCCAGTACAAGAACGTGAAGGCTGATTACGTTAAGGCTGTCTGGAACGTCTTCAACTGGGATGACGTTGCTGAGCGTTACGCTGCTGCCACCAAGTAAGCACTGTGGCCTCCTTTAAGGCCACGTAGCTTCATCCCGCGCTGGGGCCTCTTCGTTGAGGCCCCAGCGCGGTTTCGCGTTTTCATCCATCTACAGGCCTCGCGGAGGGGCGCCCAATCCCGGCGCGCGAGCCGAAACTGCCCGAGCTGCCAAAGTTATACGCCGTCATTGCCGATCCGCGCGGATCTTCGTCATGTAGGGCAGTTGGCCTCTCGGCAAAGGCAATCTGCGACCCGTGAGGGTGATGGACTACACCCCTTCTGCCCCCACTTAAACGTCATAGAGAGCAACGCGGCGCGGCCCTCGCATTGCTCGCGGTGAAACTGCCGGGCCAACCGGTGCACACCATCCCCTGGCTGCCCCACGAGGTCTCTACCCCGAAGACGCTCGCTGCTCTGGCCGCTAAGCTTCCCTTCGGCAGCTAGTCGGCCTCGACCAAGCTACTGCCCTCAGCGGTGCGGGCCACGACGAAATCCTTGAAGTGCTCGACCGGCGGGGCATCATCGCCCTTCCTCCACACCAGTCCTAGCTCGCGGTAGGCCGCGGGCTGCAGGGGGACGGGGTTGCGGGCTTTGAGGTAGGGGTCGTCGAGCGGCAACAGAGCCGATCCCAGCCCAGCGGCCACGAGGCCCGCCACGGTGGTGAGCTCCATGGATTCGAAGACGAGGCGCGGGGTGAAGCCGGCCTCGCTCGCTAGGGAGTCGAGCAACATGCGCGTTCCATAGCCCGGCAGCATGCCGATGAAGGGTTCATCGCGGAAGTCTTCCATCCGCACCCTGTCTCGCCCTGCGGCCCAATGGCCTTCCGGAACCGCTAGACCGAGGCGTTGCAGTTTGAGCTGGTGCCACCCTAGCGGTCCGGGGGCCGTAGGGCGGGGGCCGACCAGCGCCAAGTCGGATTCGCCGGCGGCTACCCTCTCCACGAGCTCGCGGGCCGCACCCTGGTGCAGACGGATATCCACGTGGGGATGCTGGGCGCGGTAGGCCTTGAGCAGCTCCGGGACCATCCACGTGCCCAAGGAATGCATGAAGTCGAGGCGCACGGTGCCGCGCTCCGGATCCATGAGGCGGGACACGGCATCGCGCGCGGCAGCTTCGGACATCAACATCCGCCGAGCGTGTTCCACGAATGCCTGGCCGCGGGCATTCAGCCGCAGGCGCCGGCCGCTGCGCTCGAAGAGGCTGGCCCCCACCTCCGCCTCGATGCGCTGCACGCGGCGGGTCAGCGCGGATTGAGAAAGCCCGAGGGCGTCGGCAGCCGCGCCGACGAGCCCATGGTCCGCCACCGCGACCACGCCGCGCACATCTTCCAGATTCATGCACACCTCGCATGCTTTAAGTAACTTTCGGACATTTTACACATAATCCGCGCTAGGCCATGCTTGATGCATGACCAGAACGCGGCGCGCCACCATTGCCATGCTCTTCGTGGGCCTGGCAATTTTTTCTTGCCTCTATCCCACCCAAGCCATGCTGCCCACCTTGGTGGAGGACATGGGCATGTCCCCCACCGAAGCCGCCATGACCATCTCCGCGGCCACCGGTGCGCTGGCCATTTGTGTCATCCCCGTGTCCATCATCTCCGAGCGCATCGGCCGCGGAAAACTGCTGCTTGTTTCCACCATCGCGGCCACGCTCATCGGCATGCTCGTGCCGCTTGCCCCCAATCCAGAGATCCTCATCGCCACCCGCGCGCTCCAGGGAGCGGTCATCGCCGGCGCACCCGCTACCGCCATGGCCTGGATTTCGGAGGAACTCGAAAGCTCCTACGTCGCCCGCGCCATGGGGCTGTACATCGCCGGCACCACCATCGGCGGGCTGACCGGCCGCCTCATCCCCACCGGGCTTCTCGAGCTCACCTCCTGGCGCTGGGCCCTGGCCGGCTCCAGCCTGGTCACGCTCATCCTCGCCATCATCGCGGCAATCTTGCTGCCCTACCAGCAGAATTTCACCCCAAAGGAAATCCACTTCCGCTCGGAACTGCGCGCTATCTTCCGCCATGCCCGGGATACCCGCCTCATCCCCTTATTCATCGTGGCCTTCGTGGCCATGGGCACCTTCGTGTCCCTCTATAACTTCCTGGCATTTAGGCTCATCAATCACTTCCACCTCGCGCCCGGTTTGGCCGGCTTGGTCTTCCTCTTCTACCTCACCGGCACGTGGTCCTCGGCGCGCGCCGGCCGGCTGGTCTCGCAAGTAGGCCACGCCAACACGCTGCTCCTATCGTGCCTGCTTTTTGCCGTGGGCATCGCGCTATGCATGGGCTCTTTAATCCCCACCCTGCTCGGCATCGTGTTATTCACCATCGGCTTCTTTGCCGCGCACTCCACGGCCTCGGGGTGGGTGGGGCATATCGCTACTCACGACCGCGCGGAGGCCTCCAGCCTCTATGTCTTCTTCTATTACCTGGGCAGCTCCATCCTGGGCGCGCTGGCCGGCGTGCTCTTTGATTCCTTGTCGTGGACCGGCTTCATCGCCGTCTACACCGCCCTCGCCGCGGGCATCGCAGTATTGAGTTGGGTTGTGAGAAAAACCGGATAAACTCGTGTTTTATGGATAAGTGGTCGCCGCGCACATGGCATAGGAAAGCATCCCGCCCGGTCAGCCTGTGGATGATGGTTTTTCTTCTCGCCGGCGCAACCCACACCCTTATCCTAAACTACCGGTGGGTCCTCATCCACCTCTTCGCGCTGGGCATCCTCAGCAACAGCATCGTGGTGTGGTCCCAGCACCTCACCGAAAAGTTCGTGCAGCTCAAAGTTCCGATGTCCGCCCGCCCTCGCCAGCTCGCGCGGATTTATCTGCAGAATGCCGGCGTTATCCTCACCCTCGTGGGCCAAATCCTCAGTGAATATTGGGGCCACCACTGGGTGCTCACACAGATAGGTGCCACGCTTGTCGCTCTTGCGGTGTCCTGGCATGGGTTGGCCCTCTTTGCTTTGTGGCGCCGCGCGGAATCCAAACGATTCCGCCCCGTCGTCGCAGCTTATGTGGCCTCGGCCTTCTTCCTTGCCGTGGGCGCTACTCTTGGCGCATTCCTCGCCACACACCCCTCCCATCCGCGCCTGCTCATTGCACACGTTGCCGCCAACATCGGCGGTTTCGTCGGCCTCGCAGCCGCCGGTTCACTCACCATCTTGTTCCCATCTATCTGGCGCACCAAGGGAATCAACCCACACATGAGCCTAAGCTTCACGCTGCTGGCGCTGGGCGTGGTGACCACCGTGATCGGCAGCGCGTGGAATGTACCGCAAGCGGGTCTGATCGTCTACTGCGTCGGCTGGGCGCTCAGCCTGCAGAGCTGGCTGCTCAATGCTCTCACCGTGTTCCGAGAACCACGCAGGCGCATCACCTTCCCGGCGCTATCTGTGCTCTTTTCCTGCTTCTGGTTGCTCGGCAGTCTGGTGTATTACACCACCCAGCATTTCTTCTCTAGCGAGCCACAGATTCCCATGCTCGCGCTCGTCGTAGGGTTTGGCGCCCAACTGCTCATCGGCGTCATGGGCTATATGCTGCCCACCACGATGGGCGGCGGCCCTTCAGCGGTGCGGGCGGGCCTGCGCGAATACAACCGCTGGGGGCTGGGGCGCTCGGTCTTCATCAACGGCGGGCTTGCCCTGTGGCTAGCCACCTCCAGTTCCCTCACCATGGTTGCCGCCTCCCTGCTCTGCCTCGGTTCCATGGCCATCATCCCTGTACTCACCGCTCGCGCGGTCAAGGCTCAGAAAGCCGTGCTCCTCAAGAAGGCCGAAGGCCCAGCGCCCACGACCACCACGGACTGGGACCAGGTGTGGGTGGCCCTTGCGGTGCTCATCATCCTCGGCGGACTCAGCCTCATCCTGTAGATCCCCAGACCTGAAACCCGCAACCTCCTGGGGTGGGTGGTGGGGCGTCGGCAAGCGCTTGGCGACGCCTACCTGGGCAGGTTGCGGGTTTCAGGTCTGGGGACTTGCACACGGGAGGGCAGGGAGAAGCTAGGGCTCGAGGGATGGCACTCCCGGCGCGCCGTGAGACATCCACTCGCGGACGGCATGGGTCGCGCGCACATCGCCGGCGTTATAGCGCAGAATCTGCGCACGCGCGTCCGTGTCACCGGCGAGGGCGGCGCGGCGGGCATTGACGGATTCCTCGCCATCGAACTCTTCCGGCCATTCAAAGCCAGCGACGGGCGCCACGGTTTTCAGCCCCAGGCCCGCAGTACCAGCGAAACTGCGCTTGACGTGGACGAACATGTCCACCCATTCCTCTGAGGAGATAAACTCTTCAACTTCCTGCAGGCCCGGGGAGGAAAAGCGCTGGGCGGACCTGCGCATCCAATGGTTTTCGCCGTGGGCGGAGTAGCAATAGGCCGCGAAGGTCTTGCCCGCCGCATGCGCGTCAGCGCGCACCCCCATGAGCCACTCCCAAAACTCGGCGAAATTCTCCGCCTCGGCCCGCCCTCCCAGCGGATCCCAGGTCACAAAGGGGTGGTACTCGCCGTCCAGGAGCGCGCCCCACAGGTAGGCACCTTGATCCAGGTAGGCCTCCATATCGACGTCGACTTCCACATCCGCGCGGGGAACGCTGATGCGGCCGCGGCGCAACAGTGGGATGCCCTCGCGCCACGCAGCAGCGAGGGCGGAAGGAGCGCCGAGGGAGGCGTCGATAAGCCCCTGCACCGTCGTGATGCCGCGCTCGCGGTAGGGGTTAGCGCGGTCGCCCGGCAAGAAGAGGGAGATATCATCCCGGGCCTCCAGCTCTTGCTTACACAAGGGCCAAAAGCGGCAGGAGGCGCACTCTTTGACGCGGCGCGGCCCAGCGGGAAGCGGCTGTACGAGCGCCTCATCGATGCCGAAGCGCGAGGTATCCGTGACAAAAGCTTGGCTGCGGTCCTGTCCAATCGCCGCACCCCTGCCAGAATTCAGACCGACGTCCTCCAAACCCCGCGCGGCCAAGGCTAGACGGTAACCATCGACGGCATGATGCTTAATCTTGTATTTCGCCGGGAGCGGCTCACTCAACCCCAAACGATGCGTGGGGACAACCAGCGTTCGCGCACCCTCGTGTGGGCGGGCCACGCGGTGATCCGAGACGATAACGGGACTGTACTTATCACCATCCCGCACCAGAAGCTCCACGCGCACCATCCACTCCGACGTGGAAAAGACGGCGTTGGTGATGTGTGTGTAACCGTGAGCTAGGGCCTCCAGCGTAGCAAGCGCCCGCTCGAAATCATCCCCCTCCAGATCGATCCGGCGGAAACGGCCAGGCCCCTTCTTGGGAAGGCGAGCGAGCGCGGCATCGATAGCCGCGGCGTGACGCTCCGCCCGAGCTTGGCTCACCGCGGTGCGCGGGATCTCGGGATGCGCGCGGCGCTGCACCAAGCGATAACGGCAGCCCACGAGATCCGTGGCGACGAGCACATCCTTCACAGCAGGTGAGCTTAGTAGACCACCTTGCTAGAGTTGTAGCGAGACCCTAAAGATAGATTTTTTAAGGACGTTTCAATGGGCATTATGAAGAAGATCCGCAAGGCCCGCCGTGAGGCCCGCGCCGAGATCAAGGCTGCCAAAACCCGCGCAAAGGCAGAGGTAAAGGCCGCGGATAAGGCCAAGCACCGCCAGCAAAAGCTATTGGCCCGTCAGGAAAAGGCGCTTATCAAGTCCGAGGAAAAGGGCCTCAAGAAGCGCCGCAAGCACGAATACAAGATGGCCAAGAAGGAACTCGAGCGCATTAAGGAAGGCCGCTTTAATAAGAACAATGTCAAGCGTTATACCGGCGCCCTGCGCACCGCAGCACCCCTTCTTTTGCCTCTCCTTTACCGCGGCATCACCGTTGCCCAGCGCGAGGTTGAGAAGAAGCGCGCGCAGAAGGCCGGCGTCAGCGCCGAGCAGCTGGCCTCCTTCTCCGGCCACGGCGCACCGCTCAAGGCCCGCACCGCCGGTATCCGCAATTCGCTGAAGGATGCGCAGCTTCCCGCCGGTTTCAAGCGCGACGTCAAGGAGCGCCTCAACGAGCTTGATTCTGCGATCGACAATGCCGAGTACATGACCGATCAGCAGCGCCAGCGCGCGCACCGCTCCATCTCCGGTGAGATCGACTCGCTCAACGACGAGATCCAGTCCAAGCTGCGCGCATAGCCGCTCGCACGGATTCTCTACGCCTTCGGGCCGCTGCCTTCCCCGCTTTTAGACGGTGGAGGATAAGCGACCCGAAGGCTTATTCTTTCGCGCTCAAAACCCCTTTTTGGCAATGCATATTAACGCTGTCACGGAATTTGTTTTCGTTCTATAGTTAATAGCGGGAGAATCAGTTTAGAGCTCGAATGGAGAAACATGGCACGCCGCGAAATCACCCAGTTTTTTGACGATATTGATAATTCGCCCCTCAATGAAGATGAAGTGATCGTTATCCGCTTCAGCGTTGACGGTAAGGATTACCTCCTCGACGTCTCGCAGGAGAATGCTGACAAGTTCCACGCCGCCCTGGAGCCTTTCGTGAAGGCTGCCCGCCACCCGGTCAAGAAGGACACTCGCCGCTACAAGCCGGCCGATGTCCGCGCTTGGGCCGCCAAGCACGGCTACGAGGTGGCCGAGCGCGGCAAGATCCCCAACGACGTCATCTTGGCGTACCGCGACGCCAACAACCTCTAAAGAACGCCCTGCTCGCGTGCTGCCGCCACGGCGGAGGTGCGGGAGCGCACGCCCAATTTGTCATAGATGTGGACCAGGTGAGATTTCACCGTCGCCTCCGACAGCATCAGCTCCACCCCGATCTCACGGTTTGAGGAACCCGCCGCGACCAGCTTCAGTACCTCGAGCTCGCGCGGGGTGAGCGAGGTGCGCGGCGTACGCACGCGGGTCATCAGTTTGTCAGCAACCACGGGCGAGAGCGCCGAATCACCTTCCGCCGCCGAGCGCACCGCCGCGAGCAGCTCTACCGGCGGCGCGTCCTTGAGCAGGTAGCCCACTGCGCCTGCCTCAATTGCGCCGAGGATATCCGCGTCGGTGTCGTAATTGGTCACCACGAGCACCTTGGGGGGATTCTCCATGGAGTAGCGGATAGCGGCGGTCGCTTCCGCACCACCCATGACGCGTGTGCCCTCGATCCCCGCACCAAAACGCAGGTCCATGAGGAGAACATCGATGCCACCCGCTTGGGCTGCGGACACAGCGGCTTCGGCCGTAGCGACTTCGCCCACAACCTCGATGTCCTCAGCCCCCTCGAGCACCGAGCGTAAACCTAGGCGCACGATCTCATGGTCGTCGGCAAGCAAGACCCTAATCACGGGCTTCCTCCTCATTGGTACGGTGTGGACAATTTCCTAATCTACATCGTTGTTTAAGGGCACACTAACTGAGACCGCCGTGCCAGTTCCCGGCGTGGATTCAACCACGACCTCGCCGCCGAGTTCCGCCGCGCGCCGGCGCATGGCGGATAGACCAATGTGGCCCAGCCCCGCCGGTTTATTTTCCACCGCTTCCACATCAAAGCCCTGGCCGTTATCCACCACATCCACGCGCACCTCGTCCGGCGCATACGTCACGGTCACCCGAGCCTTCGTGGCGTGGGCATGCTTGACGACGTTCCCCACCGCTCCCTGCGCAATCCGCAGCAACGCGGCCTCCACCTTCATGGGTAGCTGTTGCGCATCGCCTTCTACGTCCACTGAGACGTCGAGGCCACCGGTCGCCGCAAAATTCTCGGCCATCCTTGTCATGGCCGCCCCCAAGGAGGTTTCGGACAACGCCGCCGGCTGCAACGCCGCGATCATCGCACGCGCTTCGTGGAGGTTATCCGCCGCTGTTCGCCGAGCCAGTTCGATGCGTTCCTGCACCTTGGGGATGTCCTCCTGTGCGAGATCGCGGTCAGCGGCATGCAAAAGCATCTGAATGGAGGACAAGCCCTGTGCCAGCGTGTCGTGGATTTCGTGGGCGATGCGCTGGCGCTCAGCGGTCATGCCGGCCGTGCGCTCGGACTCCACGAGCTGGGAACGGGTCTTCATCAACTCCTGGTTCATGCGGCTCAACGCCCGGAAGGCATAGGTAATAGCAATCGTCACCAAGGCCGATACCGCCGGGCCCATGATGCCGCCGAAGGAGAGCCCGCCCGGTACTTGCACCAGGATGGTCACCGCCGTGGCCGCGAGCACGCAGATGATGCCGGGGATCATCTCCAGCACGTAGAGGTAGACAAAATACAGAGAGAACACGAGGTAGATGGCCGCGGGCGCCACCGCTATATCCGCTAGCCACAGGACCGTGAGGATAACCATCCAGCCATAGCGCGCGATGCGCGGCAGGGTCTCCATATAGGCCGAGCCCCCGAAGTACACCACCGCGAAGGAGACCAACAGCAGCAGATTGAGCACGCCCTGCCACAGCGGCAGGCGCACCGTCATAAATATCGCCACCACCAGCAGCGTCGCCGTCAGGACGTGGATACCGTTGCGCAGTGCATCCGATTCAACCGAGCGCTGGTCTAGTGTGGACGTCATGCGCCACAGCCTACTTCCCCCGCTCGCCGCCTGCCTGATCGGCATAGGCTTTGCCGCGGTGGGGTGTTCGGATGCAGCCGACCCCGCCCCCAGCACCGAGGCCTCCAGCCCCGCGTCCGACACAAACTCAGGCGATGGCCTGCCCATGGACGCTACCGCCGAGGTCAGTGACTGGGAAGACTGCCCCTACCTGGACACGCAGTGGGTGGCCGATACGAATGGGCAGAGGATGACCCGGTGGGGCATCGACAAGCGCTTTAGCACCCCTGCCTGCGTGTTCTGGTCCTACCCCGAGGAACCACAGGTTACCGTCCTAGCCCGGCAGATGCCCAGCGTCGACGAGGCGCGCGCGGTCGTGGATTGGGCCGCACCGGTTGAAGATACGGAGCTCGCCGAATTCGATGGTTGGTCCGGCGGGCGCGGCGTCTTTGAGGATCACACGGTCTTTGCCGTCCAGAAGGACAACCACGCCGTGGTGGTGTGGTCGAATCAGCTGCAGACCCTCAAGCCCCAGCTCATAGCGCAGGAAGCAATCAACCGCTTAGGTCTGTAACGACCTAAGCACAGTAACGACCTAAGCATTTAATGGTCTAAACAGCGACTAACGCCTAAACGGCGACGTCATTATAGGGCATCTGCGCCGCTACCCAGGGGAAAATCACCTCCATGAGCAGGAAGAAAACCCCCACGGCGAGGGCCAGAGCCAACAACGCCTTGACCGCGGTGGGGCCGGGCAACAGGTTCCAAAGTGCGCGATACATTAGTTCTCCTCCAAGACGGCGGGGCGGGCATTGTCATCTGCTCCGGGTGCTTTAGCCTCGCGGTCAGTCTCCATCGCGTGAATGATCATGCGCTCTGCATTGGAGAACTGCGGGTGGCAGGTGGTGAGGGTGAGCAGGGATTCGCTGGGCTCAGCCCCTTCCATCCCGGGAACAGGCTGGAGCACGCTCACATCACCCGGCAGGGTGATATGGCGCCCCTGAACAGCTTGGTATTCCGGCTTGGCTTGCTGCTCTGGGCTGAAGCAGTCCCCCGCAGCCCCTTCGATAGGCAGCACGCGGTAGGTAATCCAGTCAGTCGCGGTTTCGATGACGATGGCATCGCAGGTCTGCAGGTTTCCCAGGTCATTGAAGGGAGCGCCCTTGCCCACACGGTGCCCGGCTACCGCGAAATTGCCCGGCTCACCAGGCATCTGCGTGTCGGTATAGTGCCCCGGCCCGCGCAACAAATCGTCTTCGTCGGTTCCTTCGAGAACCGCGAACGCGAAGTCCGAGCCGAAGGCCGGGATATAAAGGCGTGCAAAGGCCTCACCGAGCTTCGGGGCATGGCCCGCTCCGCGTGGGTTGTGCCATTCTTCCTGCAGCGTCTCGTTGGCTTGGTCCTGCTTGTGACCAGACTCGATATTTGTCCAATAGGACTCATAAAAGGCGAAGAGGAGCAGAAGCACGCCGGCCGTCAGCATAAGCTCACCGATGACGGTCCCTACGGTCGGCCGAGTGCGCGCGGTGGGGTGGGGCATACCCATACCTTAGCCTCCCGGTAACGTATAAGTGCCCCATCACCCTGCAGAAAGAGGAGTAGGCGATGATCAACATCTTCATGTACCCGGTCTCCGGAATCATGAAACTGTGGCACTTGCTTTTTGGTTCCTTCCTTGACGGCTCGACTGCGTGGATCCTCACCATCGTCTTCCTCGTGCTCACGGTCCGCGGCATCATCGCTCCGCTGAATTGGCTCTCCGTGAAACAGGGCCGCATCGGCGCCCTCATGCGCCCGGAGATGACCGAACTCAATGAACACCTCACGCAGGCCGATTCGGTCGATGAGGCTGTCGACATCCTCACCCAGCAACGCGAGCTCAAGGAGCGCTTCCAGCACAACCCGCTGGTGGGTTGTTTCCCCGCCTTCCTCATCATCCCGGCTTTCATTGGCCTCTACCAGGTGGTTCTTCGGGTGTCAGGCTCCGCGAATGAACCGGTGGGGATGCTCACGCTTGGCGACGTCTCCTCCTTCCGCACCTCCACCGTCTTCGGCGTCCCCCTCACCGATTTCGCGCGCGAGCATCACGACTTGGTCCTACCGATGCTCGTGGCGGCTCTCGTGTTCACCTCCCTCAACACGCTCATCACGCTCTACCGTGGCTTTCTTACCACGGTCTTCGATCAGAAGATTCCGCGCCGCTTGCTGTGGTTCATGGCGCTCATGGTGGTTCTCATCCCCTGGATGCTGTGGAAAGTGGCTTGGCATGGCCCCATCCCCGTGACCATCATCTTCTACTGGGGCTGCTCCTACCTCTTTACCCTGCTACAGACCTTGGTATATGAATTGATCCTGCACCGTCGCTATCCCCTACCGGAGGCCGTCCACGAACAGCGGCGCGACAGCATCCGGCGGTGGCGGGCTAAGGAAAAGAAGAAAGAGAAGAAAGCCGCTAAACAGCGCCTTAAGGAAGACCCTGCCCACAAAGAGGAGGTTGCTGCTGCCCGCAAACGCCACTCGGCCATCGTGGCGGAGGCACGCAAAATTGTTAAATCGAATAGTCAGCAGGAGGCGCCGAGAGAAGCTGAATAGCCAGCTGCTTCGCGGTTACCAGCGGGGCGACGTCGCGGGTCAGGCGGGCGCCGGCGAGCCCGCCATCGAGGAAAATGAGGATTTGGCTCGCCTGCTCCTCTGAGGGGTAGCCATTCTTGGCGTTGAGCAGGGCAGTGATCGTGGAATGCATCCATGTGCGGTGATCGACGCATGCCGCCACGATGCCCCGCTCGGCATCCGTCTCTGGACGCGGGTATTCACCGGCCGCGTTGAGGAAGTGCGAGCCCCGGAACTCCATGGAGGGTTGTTCCTCGATGGCCTTGTCGAAGAAGGCGAGGATCTTGCTCTCCGGATCGGTCGCGTCCTCGGTGCGCCTCTGCCAATCAGCGCGGTATTCCTCATCGAGGGCCTCGACGTAGGCGATAACGAGGGCATCCTTGGAGCCGAAAAGGGAGTAGAGCGACGCCTTCGCCACGTCGGCCTCGCGCAGGATACGGTCAATGCCGATAACGCGGATGCCCTCGGTGGTAAAGAGCCGCGTGGCGGATTCAAGTAGTCGGCTCCGCGGGCTCGGGCGGTTGCGACGCGACTTCTTTTCGGCCATTTCTTCTCCTCACATGACAAAACCGGTTCATCTATACAATATAGACAAACCGGTATGTATGCGAATTTTTACTTCTTGCGGCCCGTAATGGCTCCCACGATCCACAGCAAGATACATGCACCGACCGTTGCCGTAATGATCATCAGGAACCAGCTATCGCCGACGCTCTTGTTGAAGAGCGCTAGCAATCCGCCACCGATGAGGCCGCCGATAACACCAACGATGAGGTTGGTGAACAGCCCCTGGTCACGCTTCATAATCTTCTCAGCGAGCCAGCCGGCAATGATGCCAACAACAATCGAACCAAAGAAACCGAGACCGAGTCCCATGACACTCACTCCTTTGAATAACAGTAAATAGCGTTTATCTACGTACCCTCCCACCGTACGCGTTAAAACACCAAAACGACTCGGGCACACCACTTATCCAATAAAAGGGCCCGAATCGTTATAGCGAGGTTATGCGATGGTTACTCCGAGTCTGGTCGAACCACCATCATCGGGCACGGCGCGGACTGCAGCAGTGCGCGGGAGGTAGAGCCCAAGAGCATGCCCTTGAAGCCACCGCGACCGTGGGAGCCCACAACGAGCAGCTGCGCACCTTCGGAGGCCTCCGAGAGTGCACGGACCGGGCGGTCACGGGCGATAACCTTCTTAACCTGCACGTCCGGGTACTTCTCCTGGAACTCCGCGAGGCGTTCGGTCAGCAGTTCTGCTTGCTCCTTCTCGACCTCGGCCCACTCCGCTTGGGCTGCTGAAAGCCCAGCCAGGGAAGCTTGAACCTGCATGTCCATCCAGGTGTGAACGGCGATGAGTTCAGCGCCGCGGGCATCTGCTTCCTTGAAGGCGTAATCGGTTGCCTTCTGGGAGACCTCGGAACCATCGACACCGATAACAACGGGACCGTACTTCGTGGATTCGGTGACGTGGTTATCCTCACGGACCACGACCACCGGGCAGGATGCGTGGGAGACCACAGATGCAGATACCGAGCCCATGACCATGCCGGACAGGCCGCCCATGCCGCGGGAACCCATGACAATCATGGTGACGTCCTTGGACATCTCCAGCAGCATGTCGATCGGGGAACCCTCAGCCACGGTGTGGCCAATCTTCAAATCCGGGGCAATCTTGTGAGCCTCGGCGCGGGCCTCCTCGATCTTCTCTAAGGTCTCTGCCTGGAGGTCATCAAAAAGCTCCTTCGGCGGGACCATGCCTTCGGCGTAGAGGAACTGCGGCATCGTGTAACTCGATGCGATACGTAGCGGGATACCCCGTTTCACCGCAGTATTTGCAGCCCAGCGGACGGCGTTCTTCGACGCTTCCGAACCATCAACGGCGACGACGACAATGTCTTCCTTTGCCATGACCTTTCCTTTCGAAGTGCTTACACCTCCAGTCTAATACCTACTGGCCGACCTGTGGGGCGGTAGCGGCATCAGCATTCGCTGGGAAAAGAATGTTGTAGGCAGCCACAGCAATATCACGAATGACGGCACCGATACCATTAGAGAAGAAATCGATGACGGGCGCGAGAATAGAGTTGAAATCCATGGGGCAAAGAATATCGCAAAAAGGGCGTGGCGCAACACCACTTCCTATCCGCGATGGACTAAACCCCACTCACGCCCGCGTTGTCGAAGGCCCCATCACCGCGTGGGACTTTGTGCACGACCTCATCGTGACCCAACGTCACCGCCACCCCGACGACAACGACTCGGCCCTCCAAGCCCGCTTCACAGCGAACGAGGTTGTATCCCAAGACGGCACCCCGCTTAGTCCCGACAGCACCCTCGCCACCAACGCGATGGTGTACTTCTACCGCATGCCGGCTCCCGAAACACCCGTCCCATACGACATCCCAATCCTGCACGAAGACGAGCACCTCTTGGTCGTCGACAAGCCGCCCTTCATGGCTACGATGCCTCGCGCCCGCCACATCACGGAGACTGCCACCGTTCGCCTTCGCCGAATGACAGGCAACAACGAGCTTTCCCCCGCGCATCGCCTGGACCGGCTTACCTCGGGCATACTCGTCTTCACCAAGGACCGCACCGTTCGGGGCGCCTACCAAACGCTCTTCGCCGAGCGCCGCGTCACCAAGACTTACGAAGCCATCGCCCCGCTTGCCGACGTCTCCCCCGGCACCGTCTGGCGCTCCCGTATGGAGAAGACCCCAGGGGAATTGCAAGGTCGCATCGTCGAGGGCGAAGTCAACGCCATCACCGAGGTCGGCGGCGTGGAACCAGTAGATAAGGCACCGTACGAAGCCATCCACGGTTCACTTCCCGAGATAGCGAAGTACACTCTCAAGCCACAGACCGGCAAGACTCATCAGCTCCGGCTACACATGCTTCAGGCGGGCATCCCTATTATTGGTGACCCCATATACCCGGTCATTTTCCCTGCAGAGGCCGAAGACATGCGGATTCCCATGCACCTGACGGCGACACACATTTCTTTTGTTGATCCATTAACAGCCAGACCCCGAGAATTCTCCTCTCAACTACCGCTTGAAACCCACCATTTATTGAGCCCGTAATTAGGAACATTTAACCATTGTCAATGGCCTTCGACCTACCTTTCGAAGGCCGGGATCTCGCGTTCATTTCCAAGCGGACGCCCGGCCGCCTCCCACCAGGTGCCCGTGTCCCGCGCGCCCTTCCACCCGGCAACGTAGGCCACCACCAAGCCAGCGACCGGAACGACGACAGCGCCAATCGGACTGAACAGAGACGCCGCAAAATCAATCACATGGTCAATCTGGAAGAACTCAAACACCATGCCGTAAAACTCACCCCGGCTATGCAGGTCCGAAACGCGCTTAGCCACGGGTTCAATCACTGGTTCTAGTCGGTCACGAATCGCCGGCCCGAAAAGCAAAAGAACAAAGGACAGCGCCGCCAATGCGAACTTCTTACTGAGTTCCCACGCGCCCGCGCGGTGGGGATGTGTGGCTAAGTCAACGCGCCTCTTCCGTGCTGACTCGTTGGCAACCGGAAGAAAGTCGATCCGCTTAAGGTCATCACCGAGTCTTACCCGCGCTGAACGACTATCGGGCTCAAAGACATTTACAGTCTTGTCCGCAAAGAAGTGGCTCAGACCGTCCTCTTCCCACCCTGGGGCCGGCCTCTCCCTCAAGACCAAAGAATGCTCAATATCTTTCACCCGGGAGACAACCTGCCCCTCACGTATCAGACATGCAGCCGGCACCTTATCCATCAATCCACGGGGTGTAGGACACTGCGAAACCCGCGTCTGAATCTCATCCGAGGTAGCAAGACTTTCAGCACTTTCTGAGTCCGCCAGAGCAGAAACTTTGCCCCGTGCTGCAAGCAGGACATAGACGGTCTTTCCCTCATAGGGAAGTTCCCACAGGTCAAACTTGTCGGTCAAACGCAACGCCCCCAACTTTGACAGTCTGCGCGAACAACACCAATAACCACAGCCTCTACTGTAACTGACCCTGCCAAGGAAGACGAACAGAACAACTTCACCCCAGCATCGACAGACGTGGTGCCGAGGAGGGCCCTCATGACTCGGTCACTAAAAAGCTATTTGTTCAGACCTGGAAGTGCAGACGTGGTAACGCATGCCGGTAGTGCTGGCAAAACGAAAAAGAGACCGTTAAAGCAATGATGGTGCTTTAACGGTCTCTCTTTGTTGTATTGAGTTGTTTGTTGTTGTTTGGTGTCGGCGGTTTCTTACTCTCCCACAACCTCCCGGTTGCAGTACCATCAGCGTTAGCAGGCTTAGCTTCCGGGTTCGGAATGGGTACCGGGCGTTTCCCTGCTGCTATAGGCCACCGACAAACACTCGGGGCAACGTCTAGTTGCTGGTGTTGTGTCAGATACTGTGTAGTGGACGCGAACACGGCAGTGATTATTATTTATCGTGTTTGTTGTTGACACATCCTAAAGAATGGGTGTGTGTGTGTGTTTGTTTTGGTCTATTAGTACCAGTAGCCTTCACACCTTGCGGTGCGTCCAGGTCTGGCCTATCAACCCCATCGTCTTTGGGGGACCTCAAATGAAACCTCATCTTAAAACAGGCTTC